>JBGSII010000519.1:0-3370 GCA_041742555.1 Ilumatobacteraceae bacterium | reverse complement strand
GTGCCCGGTTCCAGGTGCAGGTGCGGGCGCTCGTGACGCCAGCGCTCGACGCGCTCGGCAGGCCCGGACCGGGCGAGAGTGAACTCACCAGGAAACTACGCGGCTTGCTCGTCGGACTCGCCGGCGTCCTCGGCGACGATGCCGGCGTCCAGGCACAGTGTCGCGAATGGTTCGATGCTGCTGGCGTCGATCCGACCGCCGTCGACCCGGAGCTGGCCGCGGCCGCCACCTCGGTGGTCGCCGCCACCGGTTCTGCCGACACCTACGAACAGATGCGTACCCGGTTCCTCGACGCACCGACCCCTCAGGAGCAGCTGCGCTACCTGTACGCACTGGCCGAGTTCGACGACGAGGATCTGGTGCTGGCGACCTGCGAGTTCGCGATGAGCGCGAACGTCCGGACGCAGAACGCTCCGTTTCTGCTTCGGGGAGCGATCGCCAACCGTCGGCACGGACCGGCCGCGTGGGCCTTCGTGCGCGATCACTGGGATGAAGCACTCGGCCGGTTTCCGAGCAGCACCATCGTGCGGATGATCGATTCGATCAAGCTCCTGACGACACCCGAGCTCGCCCTTGACACCGCCAGGTTCTTCGCCGAGCATCCGATCGAGCAGGCGGCCAAGACGCTCGAACAGGTGCTCGAGCGTCAACAGGTCAACACACGATTCCGCCTCCGCGAGACCACCTGAGGCGGCCAGGCGTTGCCGACCCGGCCGCCGGTCTCGGCCGGTCAACGCTTCACGAGGTCCCACGCCTGCTCGGCCGGGAATCGCTTCGCCCACCACGCGGGCACCCAGAACTCGGTGCCCTCGGCCGAGGCCGGCGCCTCGATCTCGTGGAACGCCGCCACCTCGAATCCGACGGCGTCGAACAGACGCATCCACGACGAGATCTCCATGTTGAACTCGATTCCTCCCGGATCCTCGGTCGCCTCGGTCCAGTCCATGCGACCGAGGCCGAAGTAGTCGCGTTCGAGGGTGAGGCCGGTCGGTGTCGCTCCGTCGGGATGGGTGCAGATCATCGCCAAGGGATGATTGCCCAGGAAGACGAGCCGCCCGCCGGAACGCAGCAGTCGGTGCGCTTCGGGGATCCAGAGGTGCGGGTCGCACCAGATCGCAGCACCGTACTCGCTGATCGCGAAGTCGAACGATCCGTCGGGCTGGTCGACGGCCTCGGCGTTGCCGTGGACCCACTCGATGCCATCGGCGGCGTGCTGGGCGGCGAGCCGACGGGCGGTCCTGAGTTGCTCGGCCGAATTGTCGATCGCGTACACCGACGCACCTCGGCGACGCATCCACGCCGACACGTACCCCGTCCCACAGCCGAGTTCGATCGCTCGCTGACCCGCCATGTCCTCCGGCAGTAGTGCCAGCTCGGAGTTGGGGATGCCCCAGACACCCCACGTCGGCTCGAGTTGGGCCCACGCCCGCTCGCCGGAGGCGACCCACCGAGGCGCGTCGGCGTCCCAGTGCCGCCGGTTCTCGGCGACATGGTCGTGGTGAGCACTCGACGGTACGGACATCGCGGGCACCGTACAGCACGAAACCCGAGCCGAACGGCCCGGGTTTCGTCACGACTCATCGGTTGTACGTGGAGCTAAAGGGAATCCGCATTCCGCCAGACACGAACACGATCACACCAGCTCAGAGCCTATTTCTCGTCGCTCCGTCTCGAATGGTGGAGTAACCGGTGGAGTAACCCGCTTCACCCGAAGCTCGCCGATCCGTCTTTGACTGCCTGCCTGACCAGGCGCTGTGTAAGGTCCTGCCCGTTCGAAGCTCGACGTTCATCGCGTCCGATCCGGCGTGCAGGCGTCGGCGGGTTCGGCGGGCTCGCGAATGCCTGGCGTCACGCTTGGATCGATATGCCCGGGATTGTCTCGCGTCACGGTTGGGCCGAAGTCAGTCACCTTCGAGGACGACGTCACAGTGATTATGCGTGCCGATACCGAGCGGTCTCTCCGCTGCGATCGACACCTTGCGTCAGGTACACGCACCGAGCAGTCGCGCTCCTGAGCACCGACTTGCAGGGTTCGCAGGTGATGTTCTCCTGGGCGCAGTTCAGACGCCTTCGAACGATCGAGGCGCGGCGGTCTGTAGTCGCCGTTGAACACCGTCAGCGACTACGACCTCGTATGGAACGTGTCGCAGGTCGTCAGCGGTTGCCTCAAGTCCTTGAGCCAGCGCGAGTTCAGCCAACCATTCCCACGGGTGATCGTCGCCGGTGTCATCATCGGGCAGCACGGTCCTCAAGACGCTGCGCGTGATCGTCTCGGCATTCAGCCATGCCCAGAGGTCGCCTGTCGAGCTATCGCTCGATCGTGAGTCGGTTGATGAGCGCTTGCATCGACGCGTGCGTGCCCGACACCATGTACAGGTAGTCGTTGGTAACAGCGAGTCCCATGTTGGATGGTTTGCCGGTTTGCTCGACGGTCTCGTTATTCCACAGGTACCAGGTGAGGTCATCCGTAGCGATGCTGTCGGGGAACTCCTGACGACTGAGGAGGGGTGAATCCTTACCCGGATTCACCTGCACGGAGAATGTCGCCATTGATGCTTCGTCTGGCACCCACCATCGTTCGAGGACGTACAGGCCGTTGGCTCGGCTGTAGTCATCGAGGGCGCTCAGTGGCCTCGGGTCCTGGCGGAAGTTGGCCGGCGGAGCGAACCGCACAGTGACGGTGTCGTCGACGATCCATTCGACAGGTGGAAGCACCGCGTCGGGCGGATAGGTCGATCGGGGCGGGGCGGTGCCGTCTCGAGTGATCGTGGGGGCCTCGCCATAGTCGGGTGGCAACGTGTACGGAATCGTCGGCGAGGTGATCGACGGGGGCGTCCACGGCGTCTCCACCGGAGTGATCTCAGGTGATGAGTCGGTGACCGCTGCCAGCTCCGTCGGTTGCGGAGCGACCGACGTTTCCGACGGCGAGGTTGCATTTGACGGTGCCACGTTCGCGGCAGGCAGCGCAGCCTCGTCTTCGCCACACCCGGCCACAAGAAGCGAGCCGACGGCGACTGACATTGCGAAATACCGACCGAATATTCTCATGCGGCACCCACCTCACATCAGACCCTACCTGTGGCTGCCGCCGACAAGTCACCGGCCACCGCTCGGCCAGACGCGACCCAGAACCGCCGATCTGCGCTCCGCTTCGTCTCGTCGGGCTGCGGATCGTCGACGGGAATATCGAGTGCTCGACTTGGGCCGTGGTGCGGCGCGACGAACCGCCTGAATCGCCCCGGGGTTGTTGGAGGCTTCATTCTGTGCGAGGAGGATGGAGAAGATGGGAAGACCGAGGTTGTATCCAGATGAGTTTCGGCATCGGGCGGTTCGGCTGGTGTACGAGTGGCGCAAGGAGCGCGATGTCGCC
>JBGSII010000518.1:0-5173 GCA_041742555.1 Ilumatobacteraceae bacterium | reverse complement strand
TGCAGCTGGGCGGCGCCACCGCCCGACTCGGCAACCAGGTCGTCGAACTCGAAGGCGTCGCCCAACGGTTCAACGTTGGCGCCGCCGACGAGCTCACGGTGTTCGAGGGCGTCGACCTGTTGATCGAACCGGGTGCCCGGCTTGCCGTCGTCGGCCCGAACGGCTCGGGCAAGTCGACGCTGCTCGACATCATCGCCGGCCGGGCTGAGCCATCGGCCGGCACGGTCAAACGAGGCAAGACGGTCGTCGTCGGATTCGCCGACCAGCACTCGTCCGACCTCGACTCGGATGCGGTCGTCCGCGAACTCGTCGCCGGACCACATCGCGAGCCCGATTTTCGCGACCGAGCGCTGCTGGAGCGGTTCTGGTTCGACAGCACTGCTCAGTACGCGCCCGTACGGATGCTGTCGGGTGGCGAGCGTCGGCGGCTCCAGCTGGTGATGGTGCTCGCGACGGAGCCGAACCTGCTGATCCTCGATGAGCCCACCAACGACCTCGATCTCGACACGTTGCGGTCGCTCGAGGCATTCCTCGATGACTGGCCCGGCGCCGGCCGGTGTGCGCGAGAGCGAACTGCAGCTGGGCGGCGCCACCGCCCGACTCGGCAACCAGGTCGTCGAACTCGAAGGCGTCACCCAGCGCTTCGACGTGTTACATCTGGGGTCAGACCCCAGATGTAACACCGGCCAGCTGACGGTCTTCGAGCACGTCGATCTGCTCATCGAACCCGGCGCTCGGCTTGCGGTGGTCGGCCCGAACGGGTCCGGCAAGTCGACCCTGCTCGACATCATCGCCGGTCGCGCGGAGCCTGCTGCGGGGACGGTCAAGCGGGGCAAGACCGTCGTCGTCGGGTTCGCCGACCAGCACTCGTCCGACCTGGACCAGAACGCCATCGTGCGCGAGCTGGTCGCGGGTCCCCACCGCGAGCCTGATCATCGCGACCGAGCGCTCTTGGAGCGGTTCTGGTTCGACACGACGGCTCAGTACGCGCCGGTGCGGATGCTGTCGGGCGGAGAGCGGCGGCGCCTGCAGCTCGTCATGGTGTTGGCAACCGAACCCAACCTGCTGATCCTCGACGAGCCGACCAACGACCTCGACCTCGACACCCTGCGCTCGCTCGAGGCGTTCCTCGACGACTGGCCAGGGGCCTTGGTCGTTGCGAGCCATGATCGTGCGTTTCTCGATCGGGTCGCCGATCACGTGCTCGCGATCGATGCCGGTGGATCGGTCCGACGGGTGCCCGGCGGTGTCTCCGGATGGCTCGCGGAGCGCGCAGCCGTGCCGGCATCGCCGTCGAAGGCCGTCGCGAAGGCAGATCCGGGGTCGAAGCCGAAGGGCGGGCCGAGCCCGTACACCGTGGGGCGCCAGCTCCGCGAGACCGAGCAGGCGATGGTCAAAGCCCAAAAGCGCGTCGACCAGCTCACGGAGCAGCTCTCGACGGTGACCGACCACACCGAACTCACCACGCTCGGCACCGAACTCGCATCAGCTCAGGAACAACTCGACGAACTCGAGTCGCGCTGGCTCGAACTCGCCGAACTCCAGTCGTCCTGACGCTCCGATCACCTTGCGATGAGCGAAGGGCGCCGTATACGGTCGCTTGGCTCATCGCAGCGGGGTTGTGGGTGCTTGCGATGAGCGAAGGGTGCCGTATGCGGTCGCTTGGCTCATCGCAACGCCGGTGCGGGTGTCGTCAGCGGTCTTGCCATGTGCTGATGCACGCCTCGTTGCCGTCTGCGTCGGCGAGCACCCACCACGAACGGGCATGTTCGTCGTTGACCAGGACACCGCCCGCGGCGAGTGCGTCCGCCACATGCTGCTCGGCGACATCGTGGGGCACGGAGACGTCGAGGTGCATCCGGTTGCGGTCGATGCGCGGTTCGGTCATCGTCTGGAACCACACGGTCGGGCCGACACTCAGCGGGTCGACGAGTTCACGGCCTCGAACCCGGTACCCGAGCACGGCGGCCCAGAACGGCCGGATGCGTTCGGCATCCATCGTGTCGATGCCGATCTCGACCACCTTCGTGGCCGTGGGGTCGGATGTCGCACCGATGTCGGCGGCAGCGCCGGAGATCGCTCGGGCGGCGTCGACGTCGAGCGTGGTCAACCCGCCGGTGGCATGCGTCGTCAAGGCCACATGGACCCGGCCCGGGTAGCAGAGCTCCACGTTCGGATGATGCACGTGGTGTTCGGCGATCTCGGCGATCGACAGCACCAGTCGGGCAGCGCTCGGGTAGTCGGGCGCAACGAAGGTCGTCCGGATCGATCGCAGGATCACTCGCCAGTCGTCGAGGCCCTCCAACGAGTGGAAGTCGGCAGGCTCGATGGTCGTGTACTCCATCGCCAGAGTCAATCACGCCGCCGAGCATCCGATGAACGGTGGCGTCAGGCAGCGTCGTGAGCAGCCCGCCGCCGGGCCCGGGCCCAGCGTTCGAAGATCTCGCTGACGACGAGCGTCACGCCCGCCGCGATCAGGCCGACGACGAGGCCGAACGCCAGCCATCCGATCAGCCCGACGGCGATGATGATCGCCAGCCAGATCATGTTCCGTTTCATCATGCGTACCGTCGTCGTCACATCACGAATGGTGCCACGTGGGCGGTGACCCGCCGGGCATGGTCAGCGCGTCGAGCCCGATCGCCGCCCCGCCCCCGCTGTCACACCCGCTCTCTAGAGTGGGACACACATGACTGATGACGAGCTGTTCGCGAACGACGCCGCCGAGTTCGAGCGCGCCGACATCCCGCATCCCGCCGACAGCGCGTCACCCGACGCGATCGGCGATCGCGGCCCATCACCGTTCGCCGAGGGCCTGAACCCCGACCAGCTCGATGCGGTCGCTCACGAATCCGGTCCGCTGCTCGTGATCGCCGGCGCTGGATCGGGCAAGACCCGCGTGCTCACCCACCGGATCGCCCACCTGATCCACAACGGCGTGCATCCCTCCAAGATCCTGGCCATCACGTTCACCAACAAGGCCGCTGCCGAGATGCGCGAGCGCGTCGGTGCCCTCGTCGGTCCGGTCGTCAAGACGATGTGGGTGTCGACGTTCCACTCGGCGTGCGTGCGGATCCTCCGAGCGAACGCGGACGCGCTCGGTTATCCCCGCCAGTTCTCGATCTACGACGCCGCCGACTCCAACCGGCTGACCAGCTACGTCATCCGTGACCTCGGCCTCGACGCCAAGCGGTTCACGCCGCGCGGCGTTCACGCGATCATCAGCCTCTGGAAGAACGAACTGATCGACCCCGACGAGGCGCACCGCCGCGCCCAGAACATCTTCGACCGCAAGCACGCCGACGTCTACGCCGAGTACCAGGCGCGCCTCCACAAGGCAGGGGCGATGGACTTCGACGATCTACTCACCAACACGGTGAAGCTGTTCCGGGAGCACGGCGACGTCCTCGAGCACTACCGCCAACGGTTCGAACACATCCTCGTCGACGAGTACCAGGACACCAACCAGGCTCAGAACGAGCTCGTGCTCCTGCTGGCGGACGGTCATCGCAACGTGTGCGTGGTGGGTGACACGGACCAGTGTCTGCCTCCCGGAACCCTGATCGCCGGTCCCGGCGGATCGAGGGCGATCGAGGACGTCGCGATCGGAGACACCGTCCTCGGCGCATGCGGACATGCACGCGTCGAGACGGGAACGGTCGTCCACGTACACGAGGGCAGCTACGACGGCCACCTCGTCGAGATCGCCGCCGGCGGCCGCACCGTGCGGGCGACGCCGCATCACCTGGTGCCTGCGCGCCTGATGCCGACATCGGGCCAGTGGTTGGTGTACCTCATGTACCGGGCGGACCGCGGCTGGCGCATCGGACGTACGGTCGGTGCGCGTCCGCCCCACGGCGCCAAGGTGCAACACGGCCTCGTGGTGCGCACGAACCAGGAACACGCCGACGCGGCGTGGATTCTGAAGGTCTGCGGCTCGATCGCCGAGGCCGCCTACTTCGAGTCGTACTTCGCGGCCGAGTACGGATTGCCGACGGCCTGCTTCCACGACGCCGGCCGTGAGTTGGCCATGGACGACGTCTGGCTCCAACGGCTCTACGCCTCGGTCGAGACCGAACTCCGGGCGAAGTTGTTGATGGAGGACCGCCTGCTCCACCGCGAGTTCCCGCATCATCGCCCGCAGAACGGTGCCCGACGTTCTGCGATCAATCTCACGATGTTCTCCGACCGTCGTACCAGTGTCGGCTACCACCGGGTCCAGTGGTCGTCGAACCGTGACGACGTGATCGATGCGCTCCAGCGTGGTGGCGTGAAGCTGCGAACCGGCAAGCATCGTTCGCTCCGCTACGAGACGTCGTGGAAGGACTACCGGCGGGCACTCGCAGACGCGAAGCGCGTGGCAGCGATCGGCGGGCTCGATGTTCGACGTCGGCTCGCTCACGATGGCGTCATCTACGACCTGATCCCGTTCTCGCACCTCCATCCCGGCATGGAAGTGCTCGTTCGCGACGGCGATCAGTGGAGTCGCGTGGGCGTCGACGGCGTCGAGTTCGTGCCGTACAGCGGCCCGGTCTACGACCTCGACGTCGACGTCAGCCACACCTACGACGCCAATGGCTTGCTCGTGCACAACAGCGTGTACAAGTTCCGCGGCGCCGACTTCCGGAACATCCTCGAGTTCGAGGAGGCGTTCCCGGACGTCACCACGGTCATCCTCGATCAGAACTATCGCAGCACGCAGACGATCCTCGACGCTGCCAATGCCGTGATCGACAACAATGTCGAGCGCAAGCCGAAGTCGCTGTGGACCGACAGCGGCATGGGCGAACGCATCGTGCGATACCACGCCGAGGACGAGGGCGACGAGGCCACGTGGGTTGCAGGGACCGCTCGCCAATTGCACGCCGACGACGCCACCAACTTCCGTGAGATGGCGGTGCTGTATCGCACGAACGCGCAGAGCCGTGTGATCGAGGAGTCGTTCATGCGCCTCGGCGTGCCGTACAAGGTGGTCGGCGGCACCCGCTTCTACGACCGGCGCGAGATCAAGGACGCGATGGCCTACCTGCGTGCCGTCATCAACCCGGCCGACGAGGTGAGCGTGAAGCGTGTGCTCAACGTGCCCAAGCGCGGCATCGGCGACGCCAGTGTCGCGAAGCTCGACGTGTTCGCCGCCGCGGAGGGCGTCGCGTTCGCCGACGCGCTGCGGCGC
>JBGSII010000517.1:0-5409 GCA_041742555.1 Ilumatobacteraceae bacterium | reverse complement strand
CCGCGTCCAGCGATTCGCGCACAGCGTCGCCGGCACCGTCGATGAGCTCGGCCGCGTCGGCCTCGTGGCCCCAGCCCTTGGTGATGACCTCGGGCTCGCCGAACAGGTACAGGTAGGGCAGACCGGGATCTGGCAACCATGACCGCTACGGAGCTCTCATGCTGCGCTGGGGCGTTCCTCGGGCTGATGGTCGCGGGCTTGCTGACCTCAGGGCCGTCGACACGGCAGCGACATCGCCTCTGTTGCGCGCGCCCAACTGTGCGCTCGATCTGCTCGAGGACAACTATGAGCTCGCCCGCAAGTGGGGCCGTGAGCCGGCTCATCGGCGGCGGCGTCGGACCGCGAGACGCAGAGGAGGCGGACGTGTGGCAGCGCCCTCATGGCCGCGCTGAGGCTCTCCAAGCCCAAGGGTCATTGTGAACCAGCTTGTTTCAGCCTGCAACGAACCTGAGCACGTAGGCGAAGTCGCTTGCTGTAGCGGCGGGGGCGGTATCTGCCGGAAGCATGACGATGGTCTCGTTCCCATCGTTTCGGACGTTCAGCTCGCCGGCGTCGGATCCGAGCAGCTCGACCGAGTAGTCGTCGCTGAGGCCGAGCGATGCAGGCAGGCGCAGTTCCCCGCCAGGCCAGGTCAGCATCGTGACGTAGAGGGCTCCGTCGGCGCCCACTGTGAATCGGACGTCGCCTGACCCAGCGGTCGTCCACGGACGAGACCCGTAGATCGCATCGCCGTTGATGCGGAGCCACCTGCCGATGTCCTCGAGGCGCTCGCGTTGCCAGTTGGGAATCGTGCCGTCCGCTGCTGGCGCGACGTTGAGCAGGTAGTTCGAGTTCGTAGCCACAGCGGACACCAAGCCGTCGATGAGATCGTCGGAGGATCGCCGTGCGCTGACCGGCTCGTTGTCGTCGATTCCCCACGACTCGCCCATCGTGCGGGCAGTCTCGCTCCGCAGGCCACTCGCCGACTGAGTGAATCCGGCCCCCTGCTCGACCGTCTGGTAGTCGCGATGGGTCGTCGAGTCGCCGCAGCGGTCGTTGACCACTACTCCGTCTGGTGCCGTGGCGATCGCACGATTGAAGTACTCGGCGATGATCTCGTTGGAGCGGTAGTACGACTCGGCTCCTCCGATGTCGCACCACAGAACCTGTGGGCCGTATCGCTCGATGAGTTCGCGAAGCTGCGGGCGCACGATGTCGTCCGCGTAGTCATCGACTGGCCCTTGACCGGTGTAGGGGACTGGGTTGCCGGTGTAGGCGTTTCGTGGTTGGAACGTCCCGAACGCGAGGGTGTTGAAGATGTCGGAGCCGTACAGTCCGCCGGGTTTGGGCGCCGGGTTCATGAACTCGGGGATGGAGTAGTAGAGGCCGGGCTTCACCTGCCCACCGGCGTCCCGAGCGGCCTCCACCAGCTCCCCCACAAGGTCGCGACGTGGACCGGCGTCGCAGGCGTCGCGTTGGGTTGTGTCGCTGCACCACAGAGCGAATCCGTCATGGTGCTTGGCCGTCAGGACGAAGTATCGAGCCCCGGCCGACTCGAACAGATCCACCCAGTCCTCGGGATCGAAGCGCTCCGCGGTGAACTTGGGGAAGAAGTCGTCATAGGTGAACTGAGTCCCGTACCGGAATGCGTGGGTCCACCAGGTCGGTGTCAACGGAACCTGCTGGGACAGCAAGTACCACTCGGCGGGAGCGGTGCGATCGGGGGAGATCCGCCACCCATAGGCGGGGACGGAATACGGGCCCCAGTGGATGAAGATGCCGAACTTGCCGCCATCCCACCACTCAGGAATCTCGTGCGTGCCCAATGACTCCGAGGTGGGGACGTATGGCCCGCCTTGGCTTGGCGCTGAGGTGGTCGTGGTCGGCTCTCCGGGTGGTGGTGCGGGTGGACCCACGCAGGCGGCGCTGAACGCCATCACGCCGGTTATCGCCATGGCCAGTGCAACGCTCCGCCTCCGCATGCGTGCCGACGGTACGTGGGCGTTCACCGTGGGATCAAGAAGGGATGCGGCCAAGGGTCGGCCAGTTCCATCGGTCGGCGCACGGTCGCTGCGGTGCAGCGGCTGGCGGGTGTCTGGTAGCTGGGGAGGCGTCGGCGTTGACCCCGTTCTCTGCTACAGGTTTCAGCTTTCGTTGCACATGGCGTTGTGGTACCAAGAACGTTCGCTGCTGCTGGCGCGGGTGGCTGGAGGGGGAACGATGCAGAGGATTCGGTGGGTTGTTGCGATGGCCTCGGTGGGGGCGGTGTTGTTGACCGGGTGTGTTCCGTTGGCGAGCGATCCCTCACCGGCTCCGGCGTACGTGCCGGCCCAGGTGCCCGGCCCCTATGCGGCGTTGGAGTTGGTCCGTGACGACGGCACCCAGGTCAACATGCCGGACCCCGAGGTGCTTCGTGTGGGTGACCGCTGGTACCTGTACGGCACGACGTCACCCGTCGGCTACGAGGCATGGAGCTCCGGCGATCTGCTGACCTGGGACTACGAGGGTCTGGTGTGGGAGCCGACCCCGGGCTCCTGGAACGAGCGGCGACCGGGCACCGGCTACTGGGCACCGAACGTGGTGGCCGACGGCGGCGGCTTCCTGCTCTACTACACCGCTCGTGAGCGCATCGGTGTCGCCCGTGCCGACTCGCCGACCGGGCCGTTCGTGGATCTGCTCGACCATCCGCTGCTGGGTGACGGGTTCGGCGGCGTCGGCGACGGCTTGCTGTGGCCCGGCGACGACCCGCTCGGCGTGGTCAACGGCGATGACCTGGCGATCGACGCCTTCCACCTCCGAACCGCCTCAGGGGAGCGGTACCTGTACTTCTCGGCCCGGGGTCCGGAACTGGCCGCGGTGATGGACGTCGTCCGCCTCGATGGCGATGCCTCGGTGGTTCCGGGCAGCCGACGCACGGTGTTGGGCACCGACCTGTTCTCCTGGGAGGGTGTCACCCGTGAAGCCGCGTGGGTCGAGGAGCGTGACGGCAGGTTCTGGTTGACGTACTCGGGCAGCACGTTCCTCGTGACCTGCTACGCCGTCGGTGAGGCCGTGTCGGACAGCCCGACGGGTCCGTTCCGCCGGGTGAGCGCTGGCCCGTTCCTGCACGACGACCCCTCCATCGGGTTCTACGGGCCCGGGCACCACAGCTTCACCACCGGACCCGACGGCGAGCAGCTGATCTTCTTCCACACCCGCCAGGAGGGCACCGTTGGTGATGTGCCTCGCCAGACGAGGTGGGCCGAGGTCACCCAGGACGCCAACGGGCGCACCCAGATGGTGGACCCTCCCGGCAGGGTCGGCAGCGGGCGCAGCTCGTGTTGGCCCTTCCCTCTCTGAGCAGTTACTCCGCTCGGCGAGCTCATCCCTGGCGAACGGCGTCGACGACGGTGCGGGCGAACGCTCGGTGTGCCAGTGCGTTGGGGTGTGCGACGAAGCCGGGTGAGTCGTGCTGGAGGAAGTTCATCCATCGGGTGGCGCCGTCCTGGCACACGTCGTGTCCCCGGCTGGGCTCGTAGATGTCGACGTACTCGGCGCCGGCGGCGCTCGCGACGTCCTCGATCATCTGGTTCATCGCCTCGAGCTTCTGTCGGGCGTAGACGACGTCCTGGTCGAGCGCCGGCACCACGGGCCAGCAGCCGCGGTCGCCCTGGGGGAAGGCCGCCATGTAGCCGACGACCAGCACTCGTGCCCGGGGTGCCCGCCGGCGGATCTCCGAGAGCGCGTCGAGGTAGCGGGTGCGAGCCGCGTCGATGTTGGCGTCGAAGGCGTCGACACCGTTCTGCACGTACTTCGGGATGCACGACTGCCCGAACGGCGGCGGGCCGAGCGGGATGGTGAGCAGGTTCACGCATCCCAGCACGACGTCGGGCAGTTTGACGTCGTTGCCGCCCATCGAGATCGTGACGAGCTCGGTGTCGGCGGTGAGGACGTCGAGCTGTGCCGGGACCTCACCGGTCGGGATGCCGAACTGTTCCGTTTGCTGCGGTTCGGTGAGGTGTTCGAGCACGGCGTTGCCACAGGACACGTCGACGAAGGTCCTCACGTCGAGTGCCGCCGCGACCAGGTGGGGGTAGTTGACCGAAGAGCGGAAGCAGCCGAACGGGCCGATGTGCGGCCCGGTGAACGGGCCGGCGGCGGAGGAGTCACCCAGCGCCACGTACCGCGCCGGGCCCGCCCCCGCGGGCCGCACCGCTGGAGGCTCCGGTGCACAGCTCGCCAGCAGCGTGATCCCCAGCACCGCTGCTACCAGCGCGGTGACAGCCCTGACCGATCCACCTGCCTGCATTCCCATGTGCAACAAGGTAGGCATTTCGTAGCTTCGTGTCACCTGAACCGGGTGGCACGTGGAGCGTCTTGGACGCGGTCTCGCCGTCGATCGAACACCCGAGCGCGAGGTCGTCAGGGTCATGGAGCTCGTCGGGGGTGATCAGAGCCGTCCGGTCCCGAAGAACGTCCTGCACTGGCCGCCCGAGCCCGCTGACGTGAGCTGCAGCACCTCGCCGTCGCCGAGCGGGATGACCGGTGTGGAGTAGTTGCTGCACCAGTCGTATTCAGATGGCGGAATGGGGGTGTCGCCGAAGCCCACACTGACCGGCGCCGGGGAGTAGCTCCAGTTCCCGGCGCCCCCGAGTCGGTTCACCAGCATCGAGTTGCCCGATCGGTCCGTCCGTGTGATTCCGCCCCACGAGAACTCCTGTGTCGTCATAATCAGCGTTCCGAGCGGTCCACCCCACGGCGCCCAGGTGATGACCGGTGCGTGGCTCGGGAGCGCGCCGTCGGTCGTGGTCACCAGCTGACCCTCGGACGCTGGGCTGCCCCAGTCGACGCCGTCGGAGGAGTACCGGATGAAGGCGGGACAGGACACGGTGGGAAACCCGCAGATCTCATATGCCATCACCCAGCGCCGGTCGGGGAGACGGGTGACGGTCGGCATCCCGGGACGCTGCCACGGCGGCGAGATCGCCACGACGCGCTCGGGCTCGCCCCACGTGCGCCCCCCGTCGAGGCTCACCGCCTGGTCGAGTGTCTGGGAGTGCGCCGGACGGTTGGTCTCGGTCGCATAAGCGCACACCAACCGGTCGTCGTCGGTCAGGTGCAGGTTCGGCTCGAAGATGCCGCCCTGGCTGCCGCCGGGAGTCCCGGCGGAGTCGTAGCAGGTCGACAGGTAGGACCAGTTGGCGCCGGCGTCGTCCGAGGCCCAGATCTCGACCTTCATCTGTCGACGTCCGATGCCGCTCGCAGCGGCCCAGAACACGGTGCCTGCCTCGGTGTCGCCGACCGTGCGCGGCATCTCGAACAGCGACGACCATGCCCGCTCGCCTCCTGGTAGCGGAGGGAGCGAACCCACCTGGCCGAAGCTGGCCCCGCCGTCGTCGCTGCGCCAGATCGCGGCGCCCTGGCCGCCTCGGTCGGTGCTGGCGAGCAGCG
>JBGSII010000516.1:0-3404 GCA_041742555.1 Ilumatobacteraceae bacterium | reverse complement strand
GAGCACCCCGACGGCGTGGCGTCGGTACTCGGCCGACGACCGGTGGTCGGTGATCGGCCGGCTCGCCTCGGACACCAGTGCTGCGAACCTGTCGAGCGCCACCTGCGGGGCATCCATCGTCGACCAGTCGAGGGTGGATGCGAGGTGCGCCTCGGCGTCCGGGCATCGCAGGATCGTCGGCCCGACCGATCCGAGCGCCACCGCCGCGCTCCGCTGAACGCGATCGAGCACGACGCACGCGCTGGCAACGGCGATCACCATGGCATTTCGCACCCCGACCTTGGCGTAGCCCTGGAAGCCATCGACCACCGGGACCGTGACCGACACGATCAGCTCGCCGGGGAGCAGCGCCGTCCGTTTGACGCCGACCATGAACTCGCCGATCGGGACGCTGCGCCGCCCGTCCGACGAGGCCAGCTCGATCATCGCGTCGAGTGCGCTGAGCACCGGGAGGCCGTCACCGGCCGGGGAACACGTCGCGAGATTGCCCCCCAGGGTTCCGGCATTGCGGATCTGAGGTGAGCCGACCGTTCGTGCGGCCTGCGAGAGCGCCGGCACCAGCGAGGCGAGCGGCCCTTCGAGCATCTCGCTGTAGGTGACCGCTGCACCGATCGTCACTGCGGCCGTCTGCGGATCGTGGCTCCACGAGCGCATCTCGGCAAGGCGGTTGACCACGACCACCGGTCCCGCGGGGCGGCGATGTCCGTCGTTCACCTCGACCATGAGATCGGTTCCGCCCGCCAGGACCGTCGCCGACGGCGACGCAGCCAGGAGCTCGACCGCGTGGTCGACCGTGTCGGGCAGATGAACGGCCATGCAGCGAGACTGTACAAAACGTCAAGGCCGGCGACGCGATCACTCGGACACCGTTCACGAAGTGGAAACGTCGACGAGGCGATCACCTCCGCCCTGGGGCGCGCTGCTAGCTTCGCTCCGATGTTCGCAGGCAGATCGGCAACGGCCGGGTCCGACGAACCCGAGCCGACGGAGGGATCCGAGACGTCGGAGATCGTCGCGCCCGACACCGTCTCGGCCACCCCGACATCCGACACCGCATCGTGGACGCGAGCCGTCGCCGTCGGGCTCGGGGCGTACCTGGTGTCACGCCTGTGCGTCATGGCGGAGACCGCCGTGCGGGCATCGCAAGTGGTCGTCGATGCACGTGCCGACGGTGAGCCCGAACCCGGCGCGGGCTCGCTCATCAGCGGAGTGCTGACCTCCTGGGACGGCCGCTGGTACCTCGAGCTCATTCGACGCGGCTACCCCGACTCGATTCCGCCGAACATCACCTACGAGCAACTCGAAGCTCGGGCCGCGTTCTTTCCCCTATACCCGTGGACCGTCCGTGTGGTGGACGTGCTGCTCCCCGGCGGCGACACGCTCGCTGCGTTGTTCGTGAACTTCGTGCTCGGCGCGATCTCGGTGCTGCTCGTCGGCCTGCTCGCACGGCGTCTGTACTCCATCGGAGTCGCCGCGCGCGCGATGACGTTGTACGCCGTCTTTCCCGGGAGCGCAATCTTGTCCTTCGCCTACTCCGAGGCGTTGTTGATCGTCCTCGCGGCGGCATGCCTGCTCCTGCTGCTCGAGGAGCGATGGTTGCTCGCCGGCATCGCTGCCGCGCTCGCGACCGCGACCCGGCCGAACGGAGTCGCCGTCGTGGCTGCCTGTGCCGTCGCCAGCTTCATCGCAATTCGGCAGCGTCGCCAGTGGTGGTCCCTGGTCTCCGTCGCGCTCGCGCCAGCGGGGTTCGTGTTCTTCCAGTGGTACGTCGACCGCACCACCGGTGAGTCCGGAGCGTGGTTTCGGGTGCAGCGCGAGGCCTGGTCGGAGGGCACCAGTTTCGGCGCCACCGCGGTCACGAACACGCTCGGCTTCTTCACCAGTCCGCTGTCATCGCCCGCCGATGCGCTCACCGCGCTCACGATGATCGCGCTGGCGTTCATGGTCTTCTGCGCCTGGAAGGTCCGGTTGTCGTGGATCCTCGTGGCGTTCTGCGCGGTCGTCGTCGCGCTGATGTTGATTCCCGAGACCGTCACCGCGCGCCCACGATTCCTGTTCACGGCGTTTCCCTTCTTCATCGCCGTTGCGGCGTGGTGGCCGGAGCCGTCCGGCGAGCAGGATCACCATCGGGCGAGCTGGGAGTATGCGGGGTGGGACTTCACGCTGGTCGTGTGCGGTGCCGGGCTCGCAACGCTCACCGGGCTCTACGCCGCCTTCGGCGTCATTCCGTGACGACTTCCGCACCGACGGCATCATCGGCAACTCGTTGGCTCGGGCTCGTCATCCTCGCGGTGGTCGCCTACGTCCCGGCACTCGCGAGTTCGCCCGGCCGGCTGCCCGCCGACACCAAGCTGTACCTCTACCTCGATCCTGGTGGGCTGCTGAGTCGAGCAGCATCGACCTTCGAGGCCGAGCAGTTCGCTGGTTGGGTCCCGCATCAACAGATCGCCTACCTCTGGCCGAGCGGCCCGTGGTACTGGTTACTCGACACGGTCGGGCTCCCGGACTGGGTTGCTCATCGCCTCTGGATCGCCACGGTGATGTTCGTGGCGGGTGCAGGAGTGAGGTGGGTGGCGCGCATCCTCGGGCTCGGCCCCGCCGCCGCGTTCGTCGCCGCCCTCGTCTATCAGCTGTCGCCGTTCATCCTCGCCTACGTCTCGCGGACATCGCTGCTGTTGCTCCCATGGGCTGCGCTCGGGTGGATCGTCGGCCTGACGATTCGCGCCGGTCTCGCCAACACGGTCGCGCCCGTCGAACCCGGTTGGCGCAGTCGGCTCACCAGATGGCGTGACCCCGCAGCGATCGCCCTCGTCGTGGCGACGATCGGCGCGGTGAACGCCACTGCGGTCGCCCTGATCATTCCCGCCCCGCTGCTGTGGCTGGTCCACGCAGCCTGGCAGCGATCCCTGACGTGGCGTCAGGCCACGACGACGGCGGTTCGCATCGGGGTCCTGTCGTTCGTCGTCTCGCTGTGGTGGATCGGCATGCTCGTGGTCCAGGCCCGCCACGGCGCGCCCGTGCTCGACTTCTCCGAGACGCTCGAGGACGTCAGCCGGAACTCCACCGGATCCGAGGTGCTCCGCACGCTCGGCTACTGGCTCTTCTACCAGCGCGACCCCATCGGTCCGACCACCTCGGCGTCGCTGCCCTACCTCGTCAGCCTGCGCACCATGCTCGTGAGCTTTCTGATCCCGGTGGTCGCGATGACGGGCCTCGCACTGGTGTCATGGTCACAGCGTCGGTACGCGGCGATGCTCTTGGGCGCGGGGATGGTGCTCGCCGTCGGGGTCCACCCCATCGACGATTCGTCGCCGCTGATGTCGTTGCTCACCAACGACGACGGGTCAGGGCTGGCGCTCGCGCTGCGCAGCAGCACGCGCGCGGTTCCGGTGCTGCTGCTCGGA
>JBGSII010000515.1:0-4460 GCA_041742555.1 Ilumatobacteraceae bacterium | reverse complement strand
ACGACGGCCTCGGCGGGCTCGCGCACGACGATGCGGAGATGCCTGCGGTCGCGTCGTGGGACGAACTGCCGACGCTGGCGGAACGTCTGGCCGCCGAGGGTGTCGAGGGAGGATCGTCGTACCGGTTCTGGGACAACTTCGAGCAGCGGCCGCCGTCGTGGATCCTTGATTGGGGGAACCGGGAACTCGGCCGACCGCTCTATCGGAACTGGATGCGTTATGTCGATGGCGACACGGCGATCGACCCGTGGGAGCAGGCCGCGCGACTCCTGCTGCTGGTCGACCTCGGCGCCTGGCCGTCGATCGGTCGGCGCCACCTCGATGCGAACGACTGGATCGCGCCGAGCATCGATGTGTCGTGCGAGTTCCACCGACCGGGTTCCGGTGACGACTGGTTCCTGCTCCAGGCCGAGAGCCCGCATGCCGGCGACGGCCTGATCGCCAGCCACCAGCAGGTGTGGAACGATCGGGGAGAGCTCCTCGCGAGCGGCATCAGCCATCTGCTGTGCCGCCGCATCGGCTGACCGGACTGCTCGGTAGCGTGGCACGATCGCCACGCACCCGGTTCTGGAGGCGTTCTCGCCGGCTGTCAGCGAGTGGTTCGCGGCATCGTTTCCCGAACCCACACCGCCACAGGTGCAGGGTTGGCCACACATCGCTGCGGGTGAACACACGCTGATCTGCGCCCCGACCGGGTCGGGCAAGACGCTCACGGCGTTCCTCGCGTCCATCGACCGCTTGACCACGACCCCGCGGCCCGAGCAACGGTCGCACCGCACCCGGGTGCTCTACATCTCGCCGTTGCGGGCGCTCGCGTTCGACATCGAGAAGAATCTGCGGGCACCCCTGAAGGGGATCGAGCTCGCGGCCGAGCGGCTCGGCGAGTCGTTCGTCGCTCCCGAGGTCGGGATGCGCACCGGCGACACCGCTGCGAACGATCGCCAGAAGCTGATCCGTCGCCCGCCCGACCTGCTCATCACCACGCCTGAATCGCTCTATCTCATGCTGACCTCCTCGGCCCGGGAGACACTCGTCGGCGTCGAGACGGTGATCATCGACGAGATCCATGCGATGGCAACCACCAAGCGGGGTGCGCACCTGATGCTCTCCCTCGAACGGCTCGAGCAGCTCACCGAGCGGCCGCCCCAACGCATCGGCCTGTCGGCGACGCAGCGACCCCTCGAGGAGGTGGCCGAGTTTCTCGGAGGCTTCGCCGAGCCCGGTCGGCGCCGGCCCGTCCGGATCGTCGATGCGGGCATCCGCAAGACGCTCGACATCGAGGTCGTGATCCCGATCGAGGACATGTCGACACTCGGTCAGGTCCGCGTCGAGTTGACCGCCGGCCCAGCGACGTCGGCGCTCACCGAACGTCGCACCTCGATCTGGCCGAGCATCTACCCCGAGATCCTCCGGCGGATCCTCGAACACCGCACGACGATCATCTTCTGCAATGCCCGCCGCGCTGCCGAACGTCTCGCCGCCAAGCTCAACGAGCTGTACGACGAGCAGCTGAACGACCGGGAGGCGGCGAGGGAAGCGCCAGCGACGAGCCGCAAGCAGCGCGAGGAGGAAGCGCAGCGGATGACGAGCCTGCCACTGGTACTGGCTCATCACGGGTCGCTCGCCCGTGAGCAGCGAGTGCTGATCGAGGATCAGCTCAAGCGGGGTGAGCTTCGGGCGATCGTGGCGACGTCATCGCTCGAGCTGGGCATCGACATGGGCGCGGTCGACCTGGTGATCCAGGTGGAGTCGCCGGGAGCGGTCAGCCGTGGCCTGCAGCGCATCGGACGCGCCGGCCACTCCGTCGGTGAGCCGTCCCGCGGCTCGATCTTCCCGAAGCATCGCGGTGACCTCCTCGAAGCGGCCATCGTCACACGCCGCATGCTCGACGGCGAGATCGAGTCGACCCGCTATCTCCGCAACCCGCTCGACGTGCTGGCACAGCAGATCGTCGCCCACGTCGCGATCGTCGAGGAATGCTCGGTCGACGAGGTGGCCACCATGGCGCGACGCTGTGCGAGCTTTGCCGAGATCTCCGACGATCTGCTGTCGAACGTGCTCGACCTGTTGTCGGGCCGGTACCCGAGCGAGGAGTTCTCCGAGCTGCGTCCACGAATCGTCTGGGACCGCATCAACGATCGCCTCCGCGCCCGCGATGGCTCCAAACGGCTGGCCGTCACGAGCGGCGGGACGATCCCCGATCGTGGCCTGTTCGGCGTGTTCCTCCCCGACGGCACCCGGGTCGGCGAGCTCGATGAGGAAATGGTCTACGAGAGTCGGCCCGGTGAGACCTTCGTGCTCGGTGCGTCGACGTGGCGGATCGAGGACATCACGTTCGAGCGCGTCACCGTCAGCCCCGCGCCGGGTCAACCCGGCAAGATGCCGTTCTGGCACGGCGACCGGCCGGGACGCCCGCTCGAACTCGGACGCGCCCTGGGCGCGTTCGTGCGCGAGATCCGCGAACTCGACGACGCGGCCGCCACCGAGCGGCTGATGACGCACTACCGTCTCGACGCGTTCGCTGCCGGCAACCTGCAGCAGTACCTCGCCGAACAAGTCGATGCAACGGGCGCCGTCCCAGACGATCGAACCGTGGTCGTCGAGCGGTTCCAGGACGAGATCGGCGACTGGCGTGTCTGCATTCTCAGCCCGTTCGGCACACCGGTGCACGCTCCGTGGGCGATGGCGATCGAGCGTCGGCTGATGGACCGGTACGACATCCCCGTCGAGTCGATGTGGGGCGACGACGGCATCGTGATCCGGCTGCCCGAGTCTGCCGTCGAGCTGCCGATCGAGGCGCTGATGATCGACCCGGAGGACATCGACGAACTCGTCGTCGAGACGCTCCCTCAAACGGCGTTGTTCTCGGCGAGGTTCCGTGAGTGCGCCGGCCGTGCGTTGTTGCTCCCGCGTCGCCGCCCCGATCGCCGCACACCGCTCTGGCAGCAACGCCAACGGGCGGCCGACCTCCTCGCGGTGGCGGCGAAGTACCCGACGTTCCCGATCCTGTTGGAAACCTCGCGTGAGTGTCTGCAGGACGTCTTCGACGTGCCCGCGTTGCGAGACGTGCTCGTGCTGCTGCGTTCCCGTGCGATTCGGGTGGTCACCGTCGACACCGGCAAGGCGAGCCCGATGGCGTCGAGCTTGCTGTTCAACTGGATCGCCGCGTACATGTACGAAGGTGACGCTCCGCTCGCCGAACGTCGTGCGGCTGCGTTGGCACTCGATCGTGATCTCCTCCGAGATCTGCTCGGCGCCGAAGAGCTGCGCGAGCTGCTCGATCCCGAGGTCGTCGCCGACATCGAACTGGAGCTGCAGTGTGTTGCCGATGGTCGCCGGGCGCGCTCGGCCGATGAGTTGCACGACGTGTTCCGCAAGGTCGGCGACCTGAGCGCCGGCGAGGTCGAGCTACGGTGCGACGGTCCGGGCGGGGACGGGGCCGGGGAGGACCGTGCATGGCTGGCGGTCTTGCTCGCGGAGAAGCGGGTGATCGAGATCGCCCTCGGTGGCGAGACCCGATTCGCGGCCGCTGAGGACGCGGCCCGGTACCGCGACGCGTTCGGGTGCTCGCTCCCACTCGGCCTGCCGATGGCGTTCACCGACCCGGTCGCTCGGCCGTTGGAGGAGATCGTCGGCCGGTACGCCCGCACCCACGGACCGTTCCTGACGGCTGATGTCGCCAAGCGGTTCGGCGCCCCGCCCGAGCGGATCGCCGGTGCGCTCGCCGCTCTGGAAGGTGAGGAGCGCCTCGTCGTCGGCGAGTTCCGCCCCGAGGGTGTGTCGCGCGAGTTCTGCGATGTCGATGTCCTGCGTCAGCTCCGCCGACGGTCGCTGGCCGCGCTGCGCAAGGAGGTCGAGCCGGTCGAGCAGGAGGCGTTCGCCCGTTTCCTGACCGCATGGCACGAGATCCCGGCCGGGCGCCGAGGGCCCGATGCGCTCGTCGAGGCGCTCGGTGTGCTCTCCGGTACGGCGCTGGTGGCATCGACGATCGAGACCGACGTGCTGCCGGTGCGTGTCGCCGGCTATCGGCCCTCGATGCTCGACGAGCTGTGTATGGCCGGCGAGGTGATCTGGGTCGGAGCCGGTGCGCTCGGTGCTCGCGACGGTCGCGTCCGGTTGTGTTTCGCCGACCAACTGCCGCTGCTCGCCCCGGGCTGGGAGGAGCGCGAACCGGCCGACGGAGCGCTGCAGGAGGCGATCCGTACGTTGCTCGCCGACGACGGAGCCAGCTTCTGGGGCCAGATACGTGGGGCCGCACCGGGAGCGCACGACCAGGAACTCCTCGCTGCGCTCTGGGATCTCGTCTGGGCGGGCGAGGTGACCAACGACTCGCTCGCTCCGCTGCGCTCGGTCATCGGCGGCGCGAAGCTCAATGCTGCTGCCTCCCGGCGCCCTTCGTATGGCAGGAACCGCCCTCGGCCTGGTCGCCTCACCCGCATCGGTCCACCCGCCGGCCAAGG
>JBGSII010000514.1:0-11696 GCA_041742555.1 Ilumatobacteraceae bacterium | reverse complement strand
CGTTCGGTGCGGCGAAGACCGGACTCGCTGCGGCCGTGGCCGTGCCGGCTTGCGAACGCCGGAGCCGTCGCGCGGCGAGCAGAACGCTGCGGTTCGACCCTGCGAGCGCGGCGAGTTGAGGAACTTCGGCAAGGCTGAAGCGGTCGGTATCCGCCGCGTAGATACTTCCGACGAGCGAGTCGACCAATCGGTCGTGGACCTCGTCGCCGAAGCGGGCTCGTACGAAGGCGCCGATCGAATCGGGCGCTGTCGATGTGCGCGGCAGCAACGGCTCGACGGCGGCGCGAGCCTTGCCTCGCCACGACAGCAGTCCGGTGGTGGCGAGCGGCAGCAGCTTGCCCGGGAGCCCGAGCATCAAGCCGTCCGGGATCGGATGCAGTCCGTTGTGCCAGACCGCAGCGCCCACCGGTTCCGGCGAGACGAGATCGTCGCCGAGGCCGACGCGGTGGGCGAGCGCCACTGCCTCGGGGACGCGGGCGAGGAACGCATCAGCGCCCTCGTCGACTCCTTCGACTCCGGCGAAGCGTGAGCCGTCGATCTTGCCGCCGACCCGTGCGGTGGCTTCGAGCACGGTGACCTCGACGGCGTTGGTGTCGGCCAACGCGAGCGCGGTCGCCAGCCCACTGATCCCGGCACCGACGACAGCAACCCTCGGCCGACGGG
The DNA here is from genome assembly GCA_041742555.1 of Ilumatobacteraceae bacterium. Lineage (GTDB taxonomy): Bacteria > Actinomycetota > Acidimicrobiia > Acidimicrobiales > Ilumatobacteraceae > Sva-07. The sequence goes on along the minus strand of JBGSII010000514.1, from coordinate 11,033 downwards.
TCATCGTCGGTCCTCGGCCCAGTGGGCGCAACGCGGGGTCGGGTTCATGGAACGACGGAGCGGATCCGCTCGGCGAGCGCAGCCATCACCGTGGGGTCGTCGTTGACGCAGGCGGTCCGATCGAACGCAAGACCATGCGATGTCGCCCGTGCGGATGCCTCGATGTCGAGGTCGTACAGCACTTCGAGATGATCGGCCACGAAACCGCATGCCGACACGATCACACCGGCAACGTCGTCGGCGGCGAGCGAGTCGATGACCTCGAGGATGTCGGGTCCGATCCAGGGCTCGGGAGTCCGGCCCGCCGACTGCCATGCGATCTGCCAGTCGACACCCTCGGTGAGGCCGATTCGCGCTGCGACCGCTTCGGCGGTCGATCGCAACTCGTCGGGGTAGGGATCACCGCCATCGATGATCCGTTGTGGAAGTGAGTGCGCGGTGAACAAGACCCGCACCCGACCGCCGGTGCGCTCGCGCATGGAGGCAACACGCTCGGCCAGATCGGCCGCCAGGAACTCGACGAAGGCGGGCTCGACCGCCCAACTCTCGACCCCGATCACCGGGATGTCCGCACCGGCCTCGGCGACCCCCTGGCGAACGCGGTCGAGGTACTGGCCGACCGAGTACGACGAGTAGTGCGGCGCCAGGACCAGCCCGACCACCGCCGTCGCGCCGTCGGCAGCCACGCGACGAGCGGTGTCTTCGACCTTCGGGTCGGCGTGTTTGAGCCCCAGGGCAACCTCGAATCGACCGTGCTCGAGCGCGTCGAGTGCGGCCTGGAGGGCGACCCCCTGTGCCTCGGTGAGCTGTGCGAGCGGGGAGACTCCTCCGATCGCTGCGTATCGCGCGGTCAGGTCGGCAAGTGCCTCCGGTGTCGGTGGTCGGCCTCGCCGGATGTCGGTGTAGTACGGCTCGATCTCCGCCGGCGTGCGCGGTGTGCCGTACGCCATCAGGACCACGGCGACCCGGTTGGTGGTCATGACTGGCCGACTCCACCGGAGGGGTGTGCGACGGTGGTGCGCTCGTGGACGAAGTCGACGACCGCGCCCAGGACGGCCGGGTCGGTGTCGGGTTGCACCCCGTGGCCGAGGTTGAAGATGTGCCCCGGATGTTGGGCTCCGTCTGCTCGCTCGTTGTCGCGGATCACCTGCGAAGCGCCCTCGAGTGCAGACCCCCGACCGGCGAGCACCAGCGCTGGGTCGAGATTGCCCTGCACGATCAGGTCGTCGCCGAACCGATTGCGGGCCTCGGCGATGGGGGTGCGCCAGTCGAGCCCGAGCACCGTGGGCCCGGCCGCGAGCATCGAGCCGAGCAGGTGGTCGCAGCCGATGCCGAAGTGGATCGCAGGCGCGTCGGGATGACGCCGCCGGAGTTCGCGGAACACGTGGCGGGAGTGTGGGAGGACGTATCGGTCGTAGTCGCGTCGGCTCAGCGAACCCGCCCAGGAGTCGAAGAGCTGGAACGCCGCCGCACCGTGGGAGAGCTGCGCGTCGATGAACGTGATCGCCGATTCCGCGAGCCGCTCCATCACGTCGTGCCACAGCACCTCGTCGGTGTGGATCAGCGCCTTGGTGTGGCGGTAGTCCTTGCTCGGTCGACCCTCGATCAGGTAGCTCGCCACCGTGAACGGCGCACCCGCGAATGCCAACAGCGGGACATCGAGTTCGCCGACGAGCAACTCGACGGTGTCGATCACGTAGGAGATGTCGTCGAACTCCAGCGGGCGGAGACGCTCGACGTCGTTGCTGGACCGCAACGGGTGCGGCGCCACTGGTCCGGTGCCGGGAGCGACGTCGATCCCGAAGCCGACCGCGTGCGGCGCCACCACGATGTCGCTGTAGAGCACCGCAGCATCCACCCCGTAACGGCGCACGGGTTGCAGCGTGATCTCGGCGGCCAACGCCGGTTGCTTGATCGCATCGAGGATCGAGCCGTCGCCTCGCACCGCGCGGTACTCGGGCAACGATCGCCCGGCCTGGCGCATGAACCACACGGGTGTGTGGTGAGCCCGGCGTCCGTTCGCGGCGTCGATGAACGCGGTCTCGGCGCGCGGTGCGCGGCCGAAGTCGTCCAGCGCGTCGTCGCTCGCCGCGAGTGCCTCCATCGGAGATCGACGCTATCGCCCGGTCGGGAGTGCGGGCTCGGCCGATAGCATTTCGTGACTCGATATGACCCAGCAGCACCCCGATCTCGCTGACGAACAGGCCTACATCGACCACGCGTACGAGTGCTTGGACGCGAGTCGCGAGGCAGCCTGGCGCATGCGTGACATGACCGAGGCCGACTTGGGCGGCACGTTCCAGGCCCGGTTCGAACGCAACGCCTTCGACGAGGCGCTGCTCAAGCGCCTGGCCGATCTCGACCTCGGTGACGCGTCGCTGGTCTTCGGGCGCATCGACCGCTCCGCTGAGTCACCCGGTGCAGTCGAGAGTTTCCACATCGGTCGGCTGGCAGTGGCTGACGAGGACCGCGAACCGGTGGTGGTCGACTGGCGGGCACCGGTGGCCGAGCCGTTCTATCGAGCGACCGGCCGCAGCCCGATGGGTCTGCTTCGTCGACGCCATTTCGTGGTGGAGGGTCGCAAGCTGCTGGGCCTCGAGGACGAGCTCTTCGGTGATGGCCATCTCGGTCTGGGCCACGATGAGGGTCTCGATGGTTCGACGGGTCCGATGCCCTCCGGCAGTGGGGGCGAGACGGGTGGACTTCGCGGCTACTCGACCCTGCTCGCAGCCCTCGAACGAGGCCGTACGGGTACCCTCGGCGACATCGTCGCGACGATCCAGGGTGAACAGGACGAGATCATCCGGTCCCCCCAGCACGGGGTGCTCGTCGTGCAGGGTGGGCCAGGCACCGGCAAGACCGTCGTGGCACTGCACCGTGCGGCCTACCTGCTCTACACCCACCGGTTCCCGCTCGAGGATCAGGGTGTGCTCGTCATCGGACCGAACCGAGTGTTCCTGCGCTACATCGAACGCGTGCTGCCGTCGCTCGGCGAGGCGGGGGTCGAGCAGGTGGTCCTGTCCGACCTCGTTCCCGGGGTGCAGTTCCTGCGCCCCGACGAGCATCTCGGAGCCGACAGCCCGACGACCGCGCGGATCAAGGGTGATGCTCGGATGTCCGACGTCATCGACCAGGCGGTCACCGATCGCGAACGACCGCTGCGGGAGGATCTGGTGATCCCGTTCCGAACGGGTTACGTCAGGTTGCGAGCCGACGAGTCCGCACGGATCGTCAAGAACGCACGTCGCCGATTCCATCGGCACAACAGCGCACGCAAGTTCGTCGAGAGCGAGGTGTGGTCGGCGCTGGCCGCGACCTACCGTGATCCCGAGATCGGGCCGCGGGAGGTGAAGGACACGCTGCGTGGCACACCGGAGGTGCGTGAGGCACTCGATCGGATGTGGCCGTTGTTGACGCCCGCACAGCTCCTGCACGACCTCTTCGGATCCAAGGCGTTGCTCAAGCTCGCCACCCGGGGCGTGCTCGACGAGGCCGAGGCACTTGCGCTGTATCGGCCGCGGTCCGAATCGGTCGACGACGTCCACTGGACGCAGGCCGACGTGGCGTTGCTCGACGATGCGCGCGACGTACTCGGGCCCAAGCCGGGACGAAACGGCAAGGTGGACGACGCCGACGAGATCCGAACGTACGGCCACATCGTCATCGACGAGGTCCAGGACCTCACTCCGATGCAGCTGAAGATGGCAACGCGACGTTCGCTGAACGGCGCGATGACCATCGTCGGCGATCTGGCACAGGCGACCGGTCCGCTCGCGCCCGCCGACTGGCAGGACGTACTCGACCACCTTCCCGATCGCAAACCGTCCAGGGTGATCGGACTGTCGGTCGGCTACCGGATCCCGGGCCAGATCATGGACCTGGCGAACAAGGTGATGTCCATCGCCACGCCCGAGCTGCGAGCTCCGCAGTCGGTGCGTGTCGGCGATTCCCCGCCGGCGTTCGTCCGTGCCGATGGTCTGCTCGGTGCAGCGGTGGCCGACGAGGTTCGCTCGATGACGAACCTGCTCCCGAATGCCAGCCTCGGGGTCATCGCTCCCGATTCGATGATCGACGATCTGTCCGAGCACTTGACCGCTGGGGGCGTGAATCACGGAACCGCGACCCGTACCGGACTCGACGAGGGTGTCACGCTGGTCCCCGTCAGCGTCGTCAAAGGTCTCGAACTCGACGCGGTCATCGTGGTCGAGCCGGCCAGAATCGTCGCTGATCACGAACACGGACTGCGGTCGCTGTACGTCGCGCTCACCCGACCGACGCAGCGCCTGAGCATCGTTCACGCCGAGGACCTTCCCGACGCGCTCCGCTGAGCTCCACGATGTGCCGGGCACATCGTGGAGGTCTCTACGCTGAGACGATGGAGCCAGCGACGTTCACCGAGATTCCGGAGCTCGATCTCGCCGAATGGTCGATCGAGCCCGCCGCGTTTGCCGACCGTGTCCGCGTCGTCTGCCACGAGGTCGGGTTCTTCCAGCTGATCGGCCACGGTGTCGAGCCTGCGTTCATCGAGCGCCACATCGACCATCAACGACGGTTCTTCGCGCTCGACGAGGTTCGTAAGGCCACCATCGACAAGTCGTTGTCACCCCACTTCAGGGGATGGGAGCGCGTCGGCGCCGAGCTGACCGGTGGGCTCCCCGACCTTCGCGAGCAGCTCGATCTGTCGACAGAGCACCCGGTTCGAGGGCTCGACCTCGAACCGCCGTACCTTCGACTGGACGGACCGAACCAGTGGCTGGCCGAGGAGATCCTGCCCGGATTCCGTGCACACATGGCGGAGTACTTCGACCGGATGGCAGCGCTGGCCGACAGCCTTCTGGATGTGTTCTCGGTTGCGCTCGGCCTGGCGCCAGAACACCTGCGAGCGGTGTTCGGTGAACGGCCGTTGTCGTTCGTCAAGCTCATCAACTATCCGCCGACACCACCCGACGGAGCCGGTGTGAATCCGCATCACGACGCGGGCTTCCTCACGCTGCTGCTCCAGCACGACGTCGGCGGACTCCAGGTCCGCAACGCCGAGGGCACGTGGATCGACGTGCCTCCACGCCAGGACGCGTTCGTCGTCAACATCGGAGAGATGCTCCAGGAGATGACCGGCAACTACTTCGTTGCGACCACGCACCGGGTGATCGCCGACCGCCAGCGCCAGTCTTCGGCCTGGTTCCACGGTCCCGATCTCTCGACTCGGCTCGAATCGCTTCCCTTGAGCGCCGAGTTCGCAGCGGCGGTCGCGGCCAGTTCGCGACACGCGAGTGCCGGGTTCATGGCCCGCCGATCGGAGATCGAGTCCGGGGTCGACGGAATCGAGAGTCGTCAGGGTGCCGGGATCTATGGCCAGCAGCTGTGGAACTACTACTGCCGCAGCTACCCGGCCAATGTCGCCAGGCACCACCCCGACGCGTTCACCTGAGTGGCACGTCCACGATGTCTCTGGCACATTGCGACCATCAGCCGCCAGCGGCGTAGCGCTCGACCAGCGAGGTCAGCAGCTTGAACGCCTTGTCGCCGTCCGCAGGCCGGATTCGCACGACCGCGGTCCTGGCCATGTCGACGGTGGTGTCGATACCGCCCACCAGTTCCGGCCGGGTCGATTCGATGTCCGGGCGTGCCACCAGCCAGATGGCATCGATGCGTTCCAGCGTGGCTTTCTCGTCGCCGGGCTCGCCGATCTGTGAGCTCAGCTGGCTCATCTGCGTGGACATCTCGGCGAGCAGCTCCGCAGTCGTCCCGGCGATCGGAAGCGTCGTCGTGGGGACCGTCTCGAACGAGCCACCAACGTTGATCTCGCCGTCGTCCGACTCGACCTCGACCACCGTGTCGGCGCAGGAGGCGATCAGCATCCCGGTGAGGATGAGCGAGGCGAGTCGTGCAGCGAGCCGTCGTGAGGTCACGAGGTGACCAGGATACGTTCGCTCGCGAACGATCCGACCCCGATGTGACGGCCGTCGATCTCGACGGTCAAGGTGCCGTCGGGGGACGCCGCGGTGACGGTACCTCGGTTGCCCGGCTGGATCGCCGACTGCTCGAGGAACTCGAGCAGTCCTGGCTCGAACTCCAATTCCTCGGTGATCCGTCGGATCGTGAAGCCTGCGCCGATACCGACCGCCGACAGCGGCCCAGAATCCGGGGCCTCGTAGGCAGAGCCGGGAATCGGGTTGCCGTGGGGGCACGTCGTCGGCGACCCGAGAAGCTCGTTCATCGCCTTCTCGACCGAGTCACTCATGATGTGTTCCCATTTGCCGGCCTCGTGGTGCGCCTCGGCCCAGCTCAGCTTGAGCACATCGGTCAGGAACACCTCGGCGAGGCGGTGCCGACGCACGACACGCTCGCCCAGCCGACGACCGGTCTCGGTGAGGCGAATCCCGTCCTCGGACGTGATGAGACCTTCGGCCTCGAGGCGCTTCATCATCTCGCTGACCGCCGGCCGGGAGACCTGGAGTCGTTCCGCGATCCGCGCCTGGATCACCTCGACGTCGTCCTCGTGCAACTCGAAGATGCACTCGCAGTACTCCTCGAAGGCGGGGTGGTGTTCACCGCTCGCAGGCATGTATCGATTCTACCGGCGCTCACGCTTGGAGTCGCCGCAGCCAGCTCTCGGCGTAGCGCAAGCGGCGCTCGAGCTGGTCGGTGGTGGCCGTGGCCACCCGGGTCACCCCGGCGAGCCGGTTCATCTCGCCCTGGACCTTGGCGTGGTTCCAACCAGTGAGATCGACGAGGCGCTTGGCGACGTGGGCATTGCGGGTGCGCAGGTCATCCTTGCGTTCGGCGACACTGAGACCGCCCGATGGCACGAGCCCGGCCGGTGTCGGGACCTCCGCCAGCTCCAGGCTCAACGACGGATCGGCGACGAACAGCGGCTCGGCCACCTCGACCTCGTCGTCGTAGCGAGGAGCGGTGAGGTCGTCGAGGGAGAACGCCGGTTCGTATCGGATGCCATGGCCCGAGATCGGATCGACGGTGACGGTGTGCACCGTGATGTCGGTCGCCGTCGATGAGACGACCGAGAACAGCGTGAGTTGCTCGGCGGCATCGTCGGGATGGATCTGGTCGTCCAGGCCCCCGTCGGGGAGGAAGTCGTCGCCGTCGTCCTCGTGTCCAGGTGGTCGCAGGATGTGGCGTCTCGACTCGGCGATCTCGAACGCATGCGAGCGGAGTCGGGGATCGTCGGGGATGTAGACGTAGGCCTTCTGGCTCGGTCGCCCCGACTGCCATCGCACGAATCGACCGACTGCTTGGCGGAAGAACAACTCGGTCGACGTCGTGGTCGCGAACACGCCGACGCGCAGGCGCGGGATGTCGACGCCCTCGGACACCATGCGGACCGCGACCAGCCACGGGCGGTCGTTCTGGCTGAACTCGGCGATCTTCTTCGATGCGGTCGGGTCGTCGCTGACCACCACGTCGGCTGGGGTCGCGAACCGATCTCGCAGCAGCCGGGCGATGCCCTGGGCATGGTCCTGGTCGATGGCGATGACGAGCCCGGCGGCTTCCCGGTGTTCCTGGCGGATCGAGCGGAGCTGTTCGTTGGCCCGGGCGAGGACGCTCGGCATCCACTCGCCTTCCAGGCTCAGCGCCGTGCGCAGGCGCATCGACATCTGGTCCTTCGTCAGCTCGTCCTGGAAGCTGGCGGTGATCACGTCGCCGGCCGCGGTGGTCCACTCCATCTCGCCGTCGACGCGCGGGAAGTAGACGGGTCGGACGACTCCGCCGTCACGCAACGCGTCGGCGTATCCGTAGGTGTAGTCGGCATGTGCGAGCTCGCCCTCGCCGGTGGCGTCGTAGCGGACGAACGGGATCTGGACCGCATCGCTGCGGAACGGAGTGCCCGAGAGCGACAGCCGGCGGGCGGCGTGGGCGAACGCGATCCTGATGCTGTCGCCCCAGGCCTTGTCGTGGCCGGCGTGGTGGATCTCGTCGAGGATGACGAAGCCGTCGGCCGACAGTCCGGCGAGTTTCGCGGCGGTGTTCCCGGTGGCGATCTGCTGATAGGTCGTGACCAACCCGTGGACGTCGCGTGCCAGACCGTCGCCGGGGCTCCAGTCGGGGTCGAGTTGCAGGCCGAGACGATGCGCCGCGAGCGACCACTGCACCTTCAGGTGGCTCGTGGGTGCAACGACCACCAAGGTGCGCGGTTCGTCGGCGAGCGTGGCGCGGGCGCAGGCGAGCGCGAAGGTCGTCTTGCCGGCGCCGGGAGTGGCGACGGCGAGGAAGTCCGGTTCGGGGCTGGCGCGGAACTGCTCGTAAGCGGCGCGCTGCCAGGGTCGCAAGGTCACGGTCGGCATCGGCGCACCGAGTGTGGCCTCCCGGCCCCGAACCCCCACCCCATGATCGGAAAAATCGGTGAATCCGCTCGCGCCACGACGGGCGTGTCGAATGTCTCAGGGATCGAGCACCCGTCGAGGCTACGGTTGGCGCCGATGACCGACCAGTGAGCCGTCCACCGTCCGTTCTCGTTTGGAGGTGCCGTCATGGCCGCGTCGCTCATTGCCCGTCAACTCAGGGTCGTCCGAGGTCCCATCGTGGTGCTCGACGACGTCGATCTCGTGCTCGCGCCGGGGCACCGGGTGGGCCTCATCGGTCCCAACGGCGTGGGCAAGTCCACGTTGCTCGGCGCGCTCAGTGGCAGCGTCGCACTCGACAACGGGTCGGTGGAGGCGAGTCCGCGCGCCGCGAACGTCGGCCTCCTGCCCCAGGAGCCCGAACGCTCCTCGACCGAGACGGTTCGTGCGTTCCTCGGTCGCCGAACCGCGGTGACCGCAGCGCAGATCGAACTCGAGGCTGCGACGGACGCATTGGCATCCGGGGATGCCGGCGCCGACGACCGCTACTCCGATGCGCTCGATCGATGGCTCTCGCTCGGCGCGGCCGATTTCGACGCCAGGGTCGCGGCGACCTGGTCGGATCTCGGGCTCGACCTGGACCTGCTGGACCAGCCGACCGCCTCGCTGTCCGGCGGAGAGGCCGCCCGCACCTCGTTGGCGTCGCTCCTGCTGTCGCGGTTCGACATCTTCCTGCTGGACGAACCGACCAACGACCTCGACCTCGACGGCCTCGCCCGGCTCGAACGGTGGGTCCTCGGCCTCGACGCCCCAGTGCTGCTCGTCAGCCACGACCGGACCTTTCTGGAACGGGTCATCACCGACGTGGTCGAGATCGATCATCACTCGCATCGCGCCGAGTGGTACTCGGGCGGCTGGTCGGCGTTCCTCGCCGAACGTGAACTCGCCCGTCTCCACGCCCAGCAGCGGTTCGACGAGTACGACGCCAAGAAGTCGGCGCTCCAACAGCGGGCTCAACGCGAGCGGGAGTGGGCCACGCAGGGACAGTCGAAGGTGAAGAAGTCGGGGGAGACGGACAAGCACATCCGGAACTACAAGATCAACCAGACCGAGCAACTTGCGGGGCGGGCCGCCCGGACCAAGAAGGCCGCTGAGCGTCTCGAGGTCGTCGAGGAGCCGAGGGAGGCGTGGGAGCTCCGGCTGACCATCCCGACGGTCGGTCGCAGCGGTGACGTCGTCGCCACGGCGCGTGGGGCCGTCGTGGATCGTGGTTCGTTCAGGCTCGGGCCGGTCGACCTCGACCTCCGCGTCGGGGATCGAGTGGCACTGGTCGGCTCGAACGGCAGCGGCAAGACCACCCTCATCGGCATGCTGCTCGGCCGGATCGAACCGACGACCGGCTCGGCGTCGCTCGGCGCCAGCGTTGTCGTCGGGGAGGTCGAACAGGCGCGGTCCGAGCTGCTGGGCAGCGAGTCGTTGCTCGACGCGTTCACCGAAGCGACCGGTCTGTCGATCGCCGAGGCTCGTACCTTGCTCGCCAAGTTCGGTCTCGGGGCCGAACATGTCCATCGCACGGCCGCGACCTTGTCGCCGGGCGAACGTACGCGGGCGTCGCTCGCGCTGCTGATGGCGAACGGCGCCAACCTGCTGGTGCTCGACGAGCCGACGAATCACCTCGACATGGCGGCGATCGAGCAGCTCGAGCAGGCGCTCGACACCTTCGCCGGAACGGTGATCCTGGTGACCCACGACCGGGCACTGCTCGAACGGGTGCGGCTCACGCGCATGTTCGACGTGGCGAACGGCGCGGTGACGGAACGTCTCGTGTGATGTGTGCGATGGGCCGCTGTGACAAAGGTCCCATCGTCGTGCCGTCGGGAACTCGACGGCCGCCCCGGGCGACCAGTGGGACGTGAACCAACGAACCAAGCTCCTCTTCGCCCCTGTCGCCGCGCTCGCGTTGACGCTGTCCGTTGCCGCGTGCGGCAGCGACGACGACGCATCCAGCGACACCACCATCGAAGACGCCACCGGGGCCACGACCGCCATGGACGGCACGACCGCGATGGACGGCACCACGGCGATGGACGGCGAGATGGCTGGTGGCGAGGCGACCGTGGGGGACCTCGCCGTGACGGGCGTGTGGGTTCGTGAACCCGCCGAAGGTCAGACGCTGTCAGCCGCCTACGGAACCATCACCAACAACGGTGACACCGATGTCACGCTCGTCGGTGCCTCGGTGCCGTTCGACGCGACGGTCGAGATCCACGAGACGATCGCCGATGCCGACGGAACGATGATGATGCAGGAGGTGCCCGAGGGATTCGTGGTCCCCGCCGGCGGCAGCTTCACCCTCGAACCGGGTGGGCCGCACATCATGCTCATCGACATCGATCCCGCCGACATCAGCGGCACGGTCGATCTCACCATGATCTTCGACGATGGCACCGAGGTGATCGTCGGCGCTCCGGTCAAGCCCCTCGACATGAGCGAGATGGGTGACATGGGCGGCGACATGGGTGGCGACATGACCGGCACCACGATGGCGGGCTGAGCTCGCCCGGGCTGTCCGTCGGGGTCGGGTCCGGAGGGACAGGGTCCTGCGACCTCGGGGCTGGGTAGCGTGACGTCATCGCTGGACACGAGGTGCTCGGGGCGTTCTCGCCGGCCGTGCGCGAGTGGTTCGCGGCGTCGTTCCCCGAGCCCACCGCCCCGCAGATCCAGGGCTGGCCAGAT
>JBGSII010000513.1:0-8819 GCA_041742555.1 Ilumatobacteraceae bacterium | reverse complement strand
GTCACGCCGACGCCGGGTCGTACCAGCGCCGCCGCATCAGGTCCGAGCCTCGGGTCGGCGGCGACGAGGTCGCGCAACCTCGCCTCCCCGGCCAGATGAGCACGCACGTGGGCGCCGACGATCGCGTGAGCGTCCCGGAACGGCGTGCCGGACCGAACCAGGTATTCCGCGAGATCGGTCGCCGCCATGGTCTCCTCGTCGGCGGCCGCCTGCATCACCTCGGGAACGAAGGTGGCCGTTGCGATCATGCCGGTGAGCGCGGCGATCGCCAGGGACACCTGCTCGACCGAATCGAACAGCGGTTCCTTGTCCTCTTGAAGATCGCGGTTGTACGCGAGTGGCAGGCCCTTGAGTGTGGCCAGCAGACCGGTCAAGTTGCCGATCAGGCGCCCGCTCTTGCCCCGGGCGAGTTCGGCGATGTCCGGATTCTTCTTCTGGGGCAGCATCGACGAGCCGGTGGCGTAGGCGTCGTCGAGCGTGGCGAAGCCGAACTCACCGGAGGTCCACAGCACCCATTCCTCACCGATCCGGGAGAGATGGATCCCGACGAGCGCGAGGTCGAAGACCGCCTCGGCGACGAAGTCACGATCGCTGACGGCGTCGAGGCTGTTGTCGAACACCCCGGCGAACCCCAGGTCTGCCGCGTTCCCGACCGGGTCGATCGGCAGCGACGAGCCGGCCAGCGCTCCGGCCCCCAGCGGCGACACGTCGAGTCGGGTGCGCGTCGCGAGCAGTCGATCGACGTCGCGAGCGAGCGCCCAGCCGTGGGCCAGGAGGTGGTGTCCGAGCAGCACCGGCTGCGCCCGCTGGAGATGCGTGTAGCCGGGCAGGTAGGTGTCGCCGGCGTCGAGCGCTCGGCCGAGCAGCACCTGCTGCAGTCCGTGGATCGCCCGTGCGACGTCGAGCAACTCGCGCTTGCACCACAACCGGAGATCGGTCGCCACCTGGTCGTTGCGGCTCCTGGCGGTGTGCAACTTGGCGCCGGCGGGCCCGGCGAGTTCGGTGACACGGCGCTCGACCGCGGTGTGGATGTCCTCGTCGCTCTCGCGGAACACGAATCCGCCGGACTCCATCTCGCGCGCCACGAGGTCCAACGCGGCGAGCACGGCGTCGCGCTCGGCCTCGGTGAGCAGACCCACGCGGGCGAGCCCTCGGACGTGGGCCTTGGAGCCGTCGATGTCCTCGCGCCACATGCTGTGGTCGAACGGCAGGCTGACGGTGTACGCCATCAGTGCCTCGGCCGGCCCTCCAGCGAAGCGGCCGTGCCACAGGGTCCTGCCGTCGGAACTGTCACCCAGAGCTTCGTGTGATCCGGTCATGTCAGTCCAGTCCTGCCAGGTCGCGGAGATGTCCGGCGAGCGCCGAGCCGTCGGTGGAGGACGAGACGCACATCAAGGTGTCATCGCCGGCCACGGTTCCGAGGAGGCCGTCCACACGGCTGCGATCGAGCGCAGACGCGACCACGTGGGCGCACCCGGGGGGCGTACGAAGGACCACGATGTTGCCCGAACAGGCGACCTCGGCCACCCACTCGCCCATCACCCGGCGAAGCTGGTCGACGGGCGCGAGGCGGTCGGGCGCGAACTCGGGAATCGCGTAGACGGTGTTCCCGCTCGGAACACGGACCTTCACCGCACCGATGTCGTCGAGATCGCGTGACACCGTCGCTTGAGTCGCGTCGATGCCGTGTTCGGCGAGCAGGTCGATCAGCTGGGGCTGGCTGGTGACCTCGTGGTCGCCGATGATCCGGCTGATCGTCGCTTGCCGCTGCACCTTGCTCACGACGCACCGCCGAGAAGGAAGGCGAGGGCGCCGCGAGCGGCGTGGAGCCGGTTGTGGGCCTGCTGGAAGACGACCGAACGTGGGCCGTCGATGACGTCGCCTGCCACCTCGATCCCCCGGTAGGCGGGCAGGCAGTGCATGAAGACCGCCCCGGAATCGGCCAGCGCCATCATCTCCGAGTCGACGGTGTAGCCCTCGAACTGCTGCATTCGTTGCTGCTTCTCTGCCTCCTGCCCCATCGACACCCACGTGTCGGTGTGGACCGCATGGGCTCCTGCGACCGCGTCGGTCGGGCGGTGCGACTGCTCGACCGATGCCGCCCCGAGGAGCTCGAACCGTTCGAGCTCCACCACGGAGGCATCGAATCCGTGGGGGCAGGCGAAGCGGATGTGCATGCCGAGGAGCGCCGAGATCTCGGCCAGTGATCGGGCGACGTTGTTGAAGTCGCCGACGTACGCCACGGTCTTTCCCGCGAGGTCGCCGAGGCGCTGCTGCATCGTCAACGCGTCGGCGAACGCCTGCAACGGGTGGGAGTGGTCCGACAACATGTTGACCACCGGCACGTCGACGACCGCGGCCATCCGGGTCACCGTGAGGTGATCGAACACTCTGGCCGCGATCACGGCGTGATACCCCTCCAGGACTCTGGCGACGTCTTCGACCGGCTCGCGTGTGTCGAAGCCGACCTCCTCGCCGCGGGTGTAGATCGGGTGGCCGCCGAGCTGCGCCACCGCCATCTCCATCGAGTGCCGGGTGCGGTTCGACGGCTTCTCGAAGATCAGTGCCACGCCCCGACCAGCGAGCGGCCGTGCGAGTGATTCGATCGGCAGCTCCGCGAGCGCCAGTATCCGGCCGACCTCATCGGCGCTGAAGTCGGTGACGTCGAGCAGGTGGCGGGTCACGCCGGCGCCTCGCCAGTATCCAGCTCCGACTCGAGCGAGGCAGCGATCATGGCGACCGCCTCGTCGATCTCGTCGTCGGTCACGGTGATCGGTGGGACCAGCCGCAGCGTGGTCGGCGTGACGGCGTTGACGATCAGCCCGAGTCCGAGGAGGTCGGCACAGGTCGCTCGTGCGTCGATCCCCTCGACGAGCTCGACGCCGAGCATCAATCCACGGCCCCGCACGTCGGCGACTCCCGGAACGGATCGGAGCGCGTCGACGATGCGCTGTCCCTGACGAGCCGCAACCGCAGGTGCATCGATGCGCTGCATCTCGTCGATGACCGCGTTGACCGCCGCGGTGGCGATCGCTGTGCCCGAGTACGTGCTGCCGTGATCACCCGGTGCGAACACTGCAGCGACGTCGGCACGCGCCCAGCACGCACCGACGGGCATTCCGTTGCCCATCGCCTTGGCCAGTGTCACCACGTCGGGGCTGACGCCTGCGTGCTCGAATCCGAACCAGCGACCGGTGCGGCCGAATCCCGTCTGGATCTCGTCGACCATCATCAGCGCGCCGGTCTGGTCGCACAGCTCCCGGATGCCCTGGAGGTACTCGGTCGTCGCCGGATGTACGCCGCCCTCGCCCTGGATCGGCTCGATCAACACCGCCGCCACGGTGCCGTCGACCGCCTGGCGCATCGCATCGAGATCGCCCCAAGCGACGTGCCTGAAGCCGTCGGGCATGGGAGCGAACGGCTCGTGCTTCGCCGGCTGTCCCGTTGCCGCCAGCGTGGCCAGCGTACGACCGTGAAAGCTGCCGAGCGCGCTCACGACCGTGTGGCGGCCGCGGCCGCCGTGTTTACGGGCGAGCTTGATCGCACACTCGTTGGACTCGGCGCCCGAGTTCGTGAAGAAGATCTGGCCCCGGTGCCCGGTCGCTTCGAGCAACAGTTCGTTGATCTTCACGGCCGCCTCGGTGGCGACCGGGTTCGCGAAGAAGTTCGAGACGTGCAGGAGTCGCTCGAGCTGGTCGCCGACGGCCTCTGCGACGGCCGGGTTCGAATGCCCGAGCGACACCACGGCGATCCCGGCGAGAAAGTCGAGGTATCGCTTGCCGTCGGAGTCCCACAGCTCGGTGCCGCGGCCTCGCACGAACATGATGGCGGGAGGTCCGAACACCGGCATGAACGGACAGTTCGCCATCGGCGCATGATCGAAGGCGTGCGACGCTGATGTGGTCACTGGTTGGCCCCTTCCTGGGGTTCGTCGCGATGATGCATCACCATGGTGCCGATGCCGGCGTCGGTGAAGATCTCGAGCAGGAGAACGTGCGCGATCCGCCCGTCGAGGATGTGCGCTCGATGGACGCCGTGACGCACCGCGTGCGTGCAGCTCGCGACTTTCGGGATCATGCCGCCGGCGATCACGCCATCGGCGACGAGCTGGTCGAGCTCGTCAGCGCTCGCCTGGCGGATCAGACTCTCGGCGTCGGAGACGTCGCGGCGCAAGCCCTCGATGTCGGTGAGATAGACGAGCTTCTCCGCTCCGATCGCCTCGGCGATCGCACCCGCAACCGTGTCGGCGTTGATGTTGTAGGCCTGGCCGGTCTCATCGCTGCCGATCGTCGCGATGACCGGGATGAACTCGTCGGCGATCAGGCCATGGATCACTTCGGGGTGGATGGCGGTGACGTCGCCGACGAATCCGAGTTTGTGGTCCCGGGCGGTTGCCCGGATCAGCCCGGCGTCGACGCCGCTGATCCCGACGGCATAGCGCCCGTGCACATTGATGGCTGCGACGAGCTGCGGGTTGACCTGGCCTTTCAGCACCATCCGCGCGATGTCGACCGTCTCGGCGTCGGTGACACGCAGGCCGTCGACGAACTCGGGCTCCTTTCCGAGTCGCTCCATCAGCTCGGAGATCTGGGGTCCACCGCCGTGCACCACGATCGGTCGCATGCCCACGAGACGCATCAACACGATGTCCTCGGCGAAGAGCGCGAGCGCGTCGTGATCGGACGTTCCGGCCAGCGCGTTGCCGCCGTACTTGACCACGACGGTCTTGCCAGCGAACCGCCTGATGTACGGCAACGCCTCGACGAGCACCGATGCCTTGAGCGATGCGGCTTCGGTCATGGTGCGAGTCCGATCGTGGAGAGCCCGGCGGTCTCGTCGAGACCGAGGGCGACGTTGGCGGCCTGCACGGCACCGCCGGAGGCGCCCTTCGTGAGGTTGTCGATCGCACACATCGCGATGACCGTATTGGTGCGTTCGTCGTAGCGGGCGGCCACGTGCACGGCATTCGAGCCGAGCACCGACTTGGTTGCCGGCGGCGCGTCGAGCACCGACACGAACGGTTCGCCGGCGTAGAACGATCGCAGGGCGTCGCTCACCGCCTCGTCGGAACATCCAGCAGCGCCAGTCGCCGTACAGGTTGCAAGCAGGCCACGGCTCATCGGCACCAGGTGCGGGGTGAAGATCAGCTCGACTCCGATCTCCTGTTCCATCTCTGGCGTGTGCCGATGCGACAGGAGTCCGTACGGGGTGGCGTTCGAGTCGATGTTCGTGAACACGTTCGTGTCCGTGGGCGCACGACCTGCTCCCGTGATCCCGGTGAGCGTGTTGACGACGACTCCGGTCGTGGCGACGAGCCCTGCCTGAACGAGCGGGCGGAGCGCCAGCGTCGCCGCGGTGACGTGACATCCAGGGGTCGCGACGAGCGCTGCCCCGACGAGCTCGGCTCGATGCAGTTCCGGCAGGCCGAAAACCGCCCGTCGGAGCAGATCGAGTTGGGTGTGCGCGAACCCGTAGTACGTGGGGTAGGCCGCTGGATCCTCGAGTCGGAAGGCCGCGGACAGATCGACCACGCAGCGGACAGCACCGACCAGCGACGGGGCGAGTTCCATCGATGCCTCGTGTGGCAGGCCGAGGAACACGATGTCGAGCCCATCGAGAGCCGCCGGCTCGAACTCGGCGAACACGAGGTCGGGATAGGCCCCTGCGAGCGATGGATAGAGATCGGCAGCTCGCCGCCCGGCCATCGAGTCGCCGGTGGCCACGACCACCTCGAAGTCGGGATGGCCGGCGGCGATCCGAAGCAACTCGACACCCGTGTACCCGGACGCCCCGACGATTCCTACTCTGACGCCAGCCCCGACCATTGCATGACCATACACCACTGCGCATGTTCATCCAACACCGCGTGTACCTCCTCCACGTGTCCTCCCTCCTCCTCCACGTGTCCTCCCTCCACGTCTTCGACCGACTGAACCGTTGCGCATTCCAACGTGGTCCAGACCGGTTGATGGCAGAATGGAAGCGATGATTCCAGGGACGCCGCCGACGAAGGGACGCCTCCTCGTGGCCACGCCGCCGCTGGAGGACGCCAACTTCGATCGAACGGTCATCTTCATGCTCGAACACCACGACGAAGGCGCGATCGGAGTGGTGATCAACCGGCCGAGCTACGAGGCGCTCGACGAGCCGCTCGACAGGTGGATCGAGCTCCAGTCGGTGCCGTCCGCGGTGTTCTCGGGCGGACCGGTCGAGGAGTCGGCACTGATCGCGCTGGCCGAGACGAAGCGAGCCATGTCGGATCACAGCGACTACCTCTCCCCCATCGTCGGCACGATCGCTTCTGCCGACCTCACCGCCGACCCGGCCCTCGTCGCAGCTGAGGTCCTCGGGGTCCGGGTGTTCCGCGGCTACGCAGGGTGGGGCCCGGGACAACTCGAAGGCGAGATCGAGGCCGGCGCGTGGCTCGTGCTCGACTCCGAGCCCGGCGACGTGTTCTCCGACGCACCAGACGAGCTCTGGCGCACCGTCCTGCGACGTCAGCCGGGTCGTCTCGCATGGCTCGCCGACGCCCCGGACGACCTCAGCGCCAACTGAGTGCGCGCGTTGGGCGACGGAACGCTGCTCGTTGGACGGCGGCGCAGTCGAAGTGGCACGATTGCCCCGCCATGGTGGATCTGGACAACGCACGCAAGCGCCTCCTGGAGGAGCGAGCGCTCCTCGAACGTCGCCTCGAGGCCGTCGAACACGAACGGGTCGACGACGGCCCGATCGAGATGTTGGGTGGCGATGGCGCCGCAGACACGACGATCGCGACGATCGAGCTGAACCTGCGCTCCGACCTCGCGCATTCGATCGCCGAGGTCGACGCAGCGCTTCGCCGGATCGAGATGGGCACCTATGGCATCGACGAGGAGACGGGCGAGCCGATCGATCCCGACCGACTCGAGGCGATGCCCGCAGCCCGCACGAATGTCCGGTGAGATGACTGCCGACTGGGTTCGACCGATCGTCCACTTCGAGATTCTCGCCCGGGACCCAGAAGCCCAGCGGCACTTCTACGGCGAGCTGTTCAACTGGCCGTTCGGCGATGGCCCGATCATGAACGTGCCGAGCGGGCTGGGCGGACCCGAGCCAGGTCCGGCCGGTCACATGCGCCAGAGCGATCGGTCGGGATTCGCGCTGTACATCCAGGTGCGGGATCTGGCGGAGTCGCTCGGCCGAGTGTCCGGCCTCGGCGGAACCGTCGTCTCCGAACCGTTCGACGTGCCGGGCGGTCCGACGATCGCGGCGATCGAGGACCCGGAGGGGAATCCGCTGGTCCTGGTGCAGCAGTAACCGACGGCGGTCAGTCGACGCCCGCGAATCGCTCGACGCTCAGGCTCGAGACGTCGATCAGCGCCATGAGTTCGGCACCGACGGGGGCTGCGTCGAACGCCGTCGACGCCGCCTCGGCGGCTTCACCGCTCGCCCACACCTGCAAGATGAGCCATCGATCGGCCTGACGGCCGAGCGTTCGCCGCAGGAACCCAGGCTGGTGGTAGGCGAACTCGACCTGCACCCGGGTGTCGGCGGCACGAAAGGTCGCTTCGTCGACACCCTGCGCCAGGCGGAACGTGATGATCTCGAACATCGGTACCACTCTGTCACGAGACCGGCTTCGATGCCGGTCCCGTCGCGGACGAGCGACCGAACTCGGTCGACAGGGCCACATCGTCGAACGTACGGTTCGTCGATGGAGTCCTGGTGGTTCGAACCGATGCGGGAGGTGTTCGGCGGACGACGCGTCGTCCTCGCCGGCGGACACGCTGCGACCTGGACCGAGCACGTCTCGTTGATCCGGGCCGTCGGCGCCGACGACCTTCTCGTGGTCGCCACGGAGGGTCGGGGGGCAGGACCGATTCCCGACGTTCCCACTGTGACGGTCGAGCCGCCTCCCGATCTGTCGATGATGGAGCAGATTCGATTCGGTGACCGGATGCTGACCGAGCCTCCCGACTCGGTTCTGGACGCGGTTCGAGGCTTCGATCCCGACGGCACCGCCCTCGTGCTCGGGATCTTTCTCAACACGTCGAGGGAACTGGACGGGCGAGCCTTCCTGTCGTCGCGGCGACCGGAGTGGGTGGCGCTCGAGGACAAGGTCGTCGTCGACGCATTCTGGGATCGCGCCGGCGTGGCCCGCCAGCCAGTTCGTGTGGTTCCGCTCGCCGACGCCGGATCTGCGGCAGACGAGATCGACCGGGGCGACGGAACCGTCTGGGCTGCCGATGCCCGCGACGGCTTCCACGGCGGCGCGAGCCAGACGTACTGGGTGCGTGACGACGCGAGCCGGGGGCGAGCGATCGGCGGGCTCGAATCGGTGTGCGATCGAGTGCGGGTGATGCCGTTCATCGAGGGGATCCCCTGTTCGATCCATGGCATCGTCCTGCCCGACGGCGTCGTCGTGCTCCGACCGGTGGAGATGGTCGTGCTCCGCAGCGGCACCGAGTTCGTGTACGCGGGATGTGCGACGTACTGGGATCCGAGCGACGAGGTCCGCGAGCAGATGCGTGACGTCGCGCGGCGCGCTGGCGAGCAACTGGCGGCCGAGGTCGGCTTTCGCGGCACCTTCACCGTCGACGGGGTCGTCGGCGCCGATGGCTTCTGGCCCACGGAGTTGAACCCCCGGTTCGGTGCAGGGATCATGACGATCGCGCGTGCGAGCGGGCTACCGATCATGCTCGTCAACGATCTCGTGGTGGCAGGACATCCGCTCGGACGAGCAGCGACGGCGATCGAGCGGGAGTTGATCGAGCAGGCCGATGGGCTCCGGGGCGGCGGGACCTGGATGGGCGGCGTCACACCTGCGCTCGACGCCGACG
>JBGSII010000512.1:0-7817 GCA_041742555.1 Ilumatobacteraceae bacterium | reverse complement strand
CGATTCGGCCGAGACACGACAGCGCATCCTCGAGATCGCGCGGGCCGCCTTCGCGTTCGGTGGGTACGACGGCTCGACCAACCGCGAGCTCGCGACCAAGGCGGGGATCACGTCCGGGGCGCTGTACCACTACTTCGGATCGAAGCTCGACCTGTACCTCGCCGTGCACGAGGACGTGCAGCAACGCGTCTACGGACAGTTCAACGAAGCCGCCGACGCTGCCGCAGGATTTCTCGGGAAGTTCGATGCGATTCTCGACACCGCCCACGAATTGAACAAGGCCGACCCGACGTTCGCCGCGTTCCTCGGTGCGGTCCGCACCGACATGCGTCGCCATCCGGAGATCGCGGAAGCACTCTCCGCCCATGCTGAACGCCGCGGAAGGTTCTTCGTTCGCCTGGTCGATGAGGGCATCGAGAGCGGCGAGATCGACCCGGAGAACCGCGACGTCATGAACGAGTTCGTGGCGATCATCCTCGTCGGACTCACCGACGGTGTGTCCGACGACTCCGCACGCCACAAGCTGGCCACGACCTCGATCAAGATGGCGTTGCGCGGGTCGCTCGTCTCGCCGCCACCGTCCTGACCGGTCGAGGCGGCTCCGATTCCCGACACGGGACCCCGACGTTGTACGTTGCCGCCCAACACGATTGGGGGTTCACATGGGTGTACTGGACGGGCGCGTTGCCTGCATCACGGGCGGCACGCGAGGCATCGGTCTCGGCATCGCCAAGGGCTTTCTCGACGAAGGGGCATCGGTCGTCGTCAACGGTCGCGACCCGAACAAGGCCGAGCAGACCCTCGCCGAGCTGAACGCGGGCGATCGGGTCCACTTCATCGCCGGCGACGTCAAGCAACGCGAGTCGTGCGAGGCGATCGTCGACGGCACGGTCGAGCACTTCGGGCGCATCGACATCCTGGTCGCGAACGCCGGTGGCGCCTCGGGGCACGCGCCGATCGCCGATCTCACCGACGAGGCGATGCAGGACTCGTTGGTGTGGAACTTCTGGCACACCTTCTGGACGATGCGCAGGGCGTTCCACTACATGATTCCGCAGCAGCACGGGCGTTTCATGAGCGTCAGCTCGCTCGAGGGCAAGGTCGGCAAGCCCGGCATCTCGATCTATGTGGCCGCGAAGCACGCCATCAACGGACTGACGAAGTCCGCAGCGCACGAGGTCGGAACGCTCGGCATCACGGTGAACGCGCTGTGCCCGGGTGCGATCGAGACCGACATCATGATGGCCGAAGGCCCAGCCGCCGCTGAGTCGATGGGCCTGGACTACGAAGGCCTGCTGAACATGTTCGCCCAGGAGTCGGCGATCAAGCGGCTGAACGAGGTCGAAGACGTTGCCGCAGTGGCGACGTTGCTGGCCTCGGATGCCGGTGCCGGCATCACCGGATCACTCATCTCGATCGACGGCGGCACGGCTCCGTACTGAGCCGGACGGGAACGAAAGGAACCATCATGGGAAAGCTCGACGGAAAGGTCGCCTGCATCACGGGCGGCACACGCAGCATCGGTCGCGGGATGGCCGACGCCTTCCTCGCAGAGGGTGCGAAAGTCGTGGTGAACGGTCGCGACGAGGCCAAGGGTCAGCAGTGTCTGGCCGAGATGAATGCGGGCGACAACGCCGCGTTCTACGCCGGAGACGCATCCAACCAGGATGCGGTCGAAGGCCTGATCGACTTCACGATCGAACGGTACGGCCAGCTCGACATCTGCTGTCTGAACTCCGGCGGCGTCAACATGACGGCGCCGGTGGCGCAGATGAGCGACGAGGAGTGGCAGCTCGAGATCGACTGGAACCTCAACCACGTCTTCTGGGGGATGCGTCGCGCGCTCCAGCACATGATCCCGCGCGAGTCCGGCCGGATCATCGTGACGTCGTCGGTCGAGGGCAAGCTCGGTAAGCCGGGAATTCCCGGCTACGCCGCCACCAAGCACGCAGTCAACGGGTTGGTCAAGGCCGCTGCGCACGAGAACGGCACCCTGGGGGTGACCGTGAACGCGATCCTTCCCGGTCTCATCGAGACCGACATCGTGCGCGCCACCGGCCCGGATTCGGCCGTGGCGATGGGGCTCGGCTCGTACGAGAACCTGATCGAGGCGTTCAGCTCCGAATCGGCGATCAAGCGACCGAACACCGTCGAGGAGGTCGCCGCCGTCGCAGTCCTGCTCGCATCTGACGCGGCGAAGAACATCACCGGCTGCATGTTCCCTGTCGACGGCGGGACGATGCCGTACTGAGTTGATGCCGGAGGCCTACTCGCATCTCGCCCACGCGAACGACGTCGAACCGTCGGTGGGGCACCGTCACCTACGCGAACACTGCCCGCTTCACGTCGAGGAGTCGCACGACCCGCCCTTCTACGTGCTGAGCCGCCACGCTGACGTGTTCGACGTGCTGATGCGGCCGGCCGAGTGGCGCAACGGGGCAGGGGTCGGCGTCGAGCCCTCACCCCCTGGGGTGCTGGGTACGAGCGACGATCCCGACCATCGTCGTCATCGCCGGATCCTGCAGGACACGTTCCGCCCTGCGGCGCTGGCGCGCCTGGACGACGACGTGCAGGAGATCGCAGAGGATCTGTGGAGCCGAGCGTTCGGCGAGGACGGTGAGGGTGACTTCGTCTCGTTGTTCGCGTTCCCGTTCCCAGCGATCGTGATCGCTGCGCTGCTCGGGGTGCCGCGGGATCGTCGCGACGACTTCGGCCGGTGGTCCGACGACATCGTCAACTTCCTGGGCGGCGGTGACCACGAGAAGGCGGAAGCGGCGAACCGCGAGATCTTCGCGCTCGTCGACGATCTCGTCGCCGATCGGATCGCGGCGAGTGAACGAGGCGACGGCCTGCCCGATGACGTGTTGTCGGTGATGGCGCTCGCGGAGATCGACGGGGGCCTGACCCATCACGAGGTGCGCCGGCTGAGCCAGCAGCTCCTCGTGGCCGGGCACGAGACGACGGCGAGCCTGATCTCGCTGATGCTCTACCGCTTGATCGAACGGCCGGAACTCGTCGATCAGCTGCGGGCGAACCCGGACCTGATCCCCTCGGCGGTCGAGGAGTTCCTCCGGTTCGACTCACCGGTGCAGGGCTTGTTCCGCACGAACCCCGAACCGAGTGAGGTGCGCGGCGAGCTCCTGCCGGCCGGTTCTCGAATGCAGGTGATGTTCGCTTCGGCGAACCGTGATCCGGAGGTCTTCGACACCCCCGACTCGATCCGTCTCGATCGCTTCGGCCCCGGGTCGCGTTCGCACCTCGCGTTCGGGTGGGGCGTGCACCACTGCATCGGCGCGGCGCTCGCGCGGCGTGAGGGTGCAGTGGCACTGCGGTTGATGATCGACCGGTTCGACTCCGTCGAGCGCACCGGCGACGTGGCCGTCAACGAGCCGTTCGTGCTCCGCGGCCTGACGACCCTGCCGATCCGCTGGACCGTTCGACGCTGACACCCGCCTGCGATGAGCGAAAGGTGCCGTATGCGGTCGCTTCGCTCATCGCTGGAGATGTGGTGCCGGTTGCGATGAGCGAAAGGGCGCGTATGCGGTCGCTTCGCTCATCGCTGGAGATGTGGTGCCGGTTGCGATGAGCGAAAGGCGCCGTATGCGGTCGCTTCGCTCATCGCTGGAGGTGGCGCCGGGTGCTGGTGAGGACCTCGCGGGCGCGGTCGACCGGGTCGGGGAACGATGATCGCAGGGCGGCGGAGCGGATCTCCATCGACAAGGCGGTGTGCGGTGGGAGTGCGTCGACGAGTTCGTTGATCGGCAACTCGCCTCCACCCAGGAGCAGCCGGCCATCGAGTGCCTCGACGACCAGCTCCTCGGGCGCGAGAGCGGGTGCATCGCAGAGCTGGAGATAGGGGAGACGTCCAGGGGCGACCGCGGCGACATCCGCAGGCGTGCCGCCGGTCCGGGCGAGGTGGAGATTGTCGACGAGCACCGCGGCATTCGGTCGGTCCGCTCGGTCGAGCACGGCGAGCGCCTGTGGGAGGGTGCGCACCGACATGAACGCCATGAACTCGAGGCTGCAGCCGATGCCGTGCACCGCGGCGAGGTCGCAGAGCTCGGCGAAGCGATCGGCGAACTGGTCGTCGTCCACGCCGCGGGACACGACGAGGAGGTTGTGCGCCCCGACGGTTGCGGCGGCCTCGATGACCGCGTCGCCGTGGTCGCCGGTGGGCGTCACGAAGATCGGCTCCATGTCGAGCGCGATCAGTCCGGTGTCGTCGAGTCGTCGCCGGACGTCCGCGGCCACCGTGTCGCTCCAGGTCGCAGGGTCGTACCAGATGCCGCACGCGTCCCAGCCTGCGGTGGCGCATGCCGCCACGAAGTCGGCCGGGCCGGTCTCGGGGCACACGCCAGCGGCGAGTGAGAGCAAGCGTTCGGTTGTCACGCCGTCAAACTAGGCCCACGCAGAGCGCAGAGTGCGCCGATCCGTTGCCGCTCGAGCTGGTCGCTCAGGCAGCCGCACGCCGCGTGGCGCCGACCAGCACGTACTGGGCGATCGCCGGGCAGGTGTCGAGCAGCGACGCGAACTCGGCCCGCGTGAGCACGTAGACGGAGGAGTCCGCGGTTGCGGTGACCGATGCGGTCCGCGGCTTGAGGGTGAGCAGGGCCATTTCGCCGATCACGGTGCCAGGCCCGACGAGCAGATCGAGGTCGTCGCGCTCGATCTTGAACTGGCCGTCGATGACGATGAAGCACTCGCGGCCGAAGCCGTCCTTGCGGACGATCTGTTCACCCGAGGCAACCGCGATGGGGGTCGCCAGCCGGTCGAGCACTTCGAGCTCCTCGACGGGTGCAGCGATGCCGAGCTCGCTGGCGAGGAGTGCGGGGTGGAGTTCGATCTTGTTGGAGGAGAACATGTCGGTCCTGGTGCTGCTTTCGTGGTGGGGGAGAGCGAGTGTTCGTTGTTTAGTGGTAAATACCGCAACCGGCGAGTCGTGATGCATATTCCCATCCACTCCGACGTGTGCAGGAGACGCCTGCAACACTGAGGGACATGGCCGAGTCGACACTCGAGGACCGCATCGCTGCGCTGGCGTGCCCGGTGGAGCACACCATGCTCGACCCGGTGATCCAGGACGACCCCTGGGACTTCTACTCCGAACTCCACGAGCAGTGTCCCGTGTTTCCCATGCCCGAGATCGGTGCGGTGATGGTCACTCGCTACGAGGATGTGCGCTACGTCCTCACCAACCCCGAGCTGTTCTCGAGCAGCGGTCGCGGGGGTGGCACGAAGAAGGGGCTCCAGGTCGACAACGCGCGTCGCTACCAGGAGATCCTCCGCGAACGCGGGTGGGGTCACGTCGAGACCCTGCAGCGCACCGACCCGCCCATTCACACCGACTATCGGCGCCTCGTCGCGAAGGCGTTCCTCCCGCGCCGCATCGCCGACATGGCCCCCCACATCGACGACGTCACGCGCACGCTGATCGACGGATTGATCGACCGGGGTGAGTGCGAGTTCAACCTCGACTTCGCGATGCCGCTGCCGGGCATCATCATCGCCGAGGAACTCGGCCTCGACAGCTCGGAGATCCACCGGTTCAACCGGTGGGCCGGCGCGATGCTGGCGCTGGCGATGCGACCGTTGACCGACGCCGAGGTGCTCGAGACCGTCGAGATCGAACTCGAAGCCCAGCATCATCTCGCCGCGGTGTTCGAGGCCCGGCGCGCTGAGCCGACCGACGACCTGATCTCGGCGCTGGTCCATGCCCACGAGGGCGAGGACGGCGTCGAACCGTTGAGCGTTGCCGAGTTGCAGAACCTGATGCACCAGCTGGTCACCGGCGGCTTCGAGACCACGACGAGCGCGTTGAACCACGGGATGTGGCTTCTGACCCGTCACCCCGACGTCCAGAAGCGGGTTCGTCGTGACCTGTCGTTGGTCCCTCGCTTCATCGAGGAGGTCCTGCGGTTCGAGAGCCCGGTGCAGGGGTTGACCCGTCGTGCCACACGAGACGTCGAGCTCGGCGGGGTGGTGATCCCGGAGGGCGCGATGGTGATGGTGCGCTACGCCGCGGCGAACCGCGACGCCTCCGTGTTCGAACACGCCGACACCTTCGACATCGACCGTCCCCGCACGCCGCAGCACCTCGCGTTCGGTGTCGGGCCGCACTTCTGCGTGGGCAGCGCGCTGGCGCGCCAGGAACTCGTCAGCGGGTTCACGCAGTGGTTGGAGCGCACCTCGTCGATCGAGCTGGCGCACGAACTCGTCGCACCCGTGCACGAGCCGAGCTTCATCCTTTTCCCGATGAAGGAACTGCCGCTGCGCTTCGAACCGGCCTGATCGCTCTGCATCGTCGTGCGGCGACGCTGCACCGTACGGTGCGGGCATGAGCGAACATCCCGAGAACTACGAAGACGTGACCGTGTTCGGCCTCGATGCCGACGATGAGGCGGAGATGCTCGATGCCCAGAACGAGTGCACCTTCATCTGGTCGAACAAGGAGGGATGGCCGGTCGGCGTGATCATGTCGTACGTGTTCGTCGACGGGAAGTTCTGGCTCACCGCCTCCAGCCAGCGCGCTCGCATCGCCGCGGTGCGTCGCGACCCGCGGGTGTGCATCGTCGTCACGTCGACCGGCTCGAAGATGGCGCGCAACAAGACCGTGACCTACAAGGGAACCTGCACGGTCCGCGACGACCAGGAGACCAAGGACTGGTTCTACCCCGCCTTGTCGAAGGCGATCCGCGGCGACGATGTCGAAGGTGCGAAGGTGTTCGAGAAGTTCCTCGACTCACCGCGGCGCGTCATTCTCGAGGTCGAGCCGACTCAGCGGATCGGCTACGACGGCCAGAAGATGGGCAAGGCGACTGCCGAGTGGATGCGGGCCCAGAAGGAATCCGCCTCGTGACGGAGAAGCTCGGGTTGAGCGCCGACGAGGTGCTCACGACGACCCGGGCCGTGCGCAAGCGTCTCGATCTCAGCCGACCCGTGCCTCGCGAGGTCCTGATCGAGTGCATCGACATCGCCCATCAGTCGCCGACGGGCTCGAACTCGCAGCGCTGGCGATGGATGCTCGTGGAGGACGCCGAGAAGAAGCAGTTCATCGCCGACATCTACCGCGCCAACTTCGCCGCTGCCTACGCAGGAGCGCCGGAGCCTCCCCCCGGATCGCAGGCCGATCGTGTGAACCAGTCAGCGCGATACCTCGCCGAGCACATGCACGAGGTGCCGGTCCTCGTGATTCCGCTGCTCGCCGATCGCATGGGGGAGGGGACGCCGTCGTGGCGTCAGGCGTCGCGCTGGGGCGGGATCCTCCCGGCGGTGTGGAGCTTCATGCTCGCCCTGCGTGAGCGCGGGCTGGGCTCGGCGTGGACCTCGCTCAGCTTGCAGAACGAACGCGAGATCTCCGACCTGCTCGGCATCCCCTACGACGAGTACAGCCAGGCCGGGCTGTTCCCGGTGGCCTACACGATCGGCACCGACTTCAAGCCGGCCACGCGTCCTCCCGCCGAGGAGTTCATCCGCTTGAACGAGTGGTCGTAGCGACACATCGCTGAGTCGGGCGTGCTGGTCGGGGCCAGGGTCAGCGGGGGACGTCGCGGAACGCGAGGTCGCGGTCGGCGTTCGGTTCGCGGGGAAGTCCGAGGATGTTCTCGCCGATGATGTTGTGCTGGATCTCGTCCGTCCCCCCTGCGATCGATTGCGCCGGTGTCGAGATCAGGACCTCGGCGACGACCGCATCGAGGGCATCCGGACCGTCGGTGAGCATTGCGGATGCACCGGCGATGAGGCTGTGTACGGCGGCGGCGCGGCGAGCCACTGCGCTGGCGGCGAGCTTGCCGAGTGATCCTTCGGGGCCTGGCGCTCGC
>JBGSII010000511.1:0-1673 GCA_041742555.1 Ilumatobacteraceae bacterium | reverse complement strand
GGGCGCGGCGCCGGCGCGGACGGTGCGGGCGGCGACCAGGCGCCAGAGAAGCTCGACGGCGGCTCGACCGGCGGACCGCCGAGGGCCATCGGTTCGCCGGGAACACCGGCGGGCGGATTCGTGTACGGGGGTGCGACTGGGATTTCCACGCCTGCAGCCTCGGGTTCACAGGTCAGAGCAAGGTGAGAGCCGGGTGATCGACGGTCAAGAATCCCGTGCTCGTGACGCCTCCACCCCGTCCGTTGGTGCCGGAGAGTGCCAGGCTGACGACGTGTACACCGAGATCGAGTACCAGGAACGAGACGGCGTCGGGGTCATCACGATCGACCGCCCCGAGGCCCGCAATGCGCTGACGTTCACGACGTACGCGGAACTCGCCGACGCCGTCGACACCACGAGCGCCCGATGCCTCGTCATCACTGGACGCGACCCGGCCTTCTGCTCGGGTGACGACGTCAAGCAGGTGATGGTCGCCGCCAGCGCCGACCTCCAGCGATCCGATCGTGAGCCGCGCCTGACCCCGGCGGCGGGAAGCCTGCTGCGCACCGACGTGCCGGTGATCGCCGCGGTCAACGGAGCGGCGGTGGGCTGGGGGATGGAGCTCGCGCTGATGGCCGACATCCGGGTCGCATCGGAACGGGCCAAGTTCGGTGAGCTGTTCGTGAAGCGGGGACTGTGCTGCGACGTCGCCGGGCTCGCTCGACTCGTCGAGTTGGTCGGGCGTGAGCACGCCGCCGAACTGCTGTTCACCGGGCGTGTGATCGATGCGGCGCAGGCGCGTGATCTCCGTCTCGTGTCGCGGGTCGTTGCGCACGACGACCTGCTTCCGACCGCACTCGGGATCGCGAACGAGATCGCGGCCAACCCGCCGCTCGCCGTCAGAGCGCTCAAGCGTGGTCTGCGCACCGCGCTCGATCCGGACTGGGACACGCTGGGCCGCTGGGTGAGTTCGACGCTCGGCGAACTGTTCCGAACCGACGACCACCGCGAGGGCGTCGCAGCGTTCCTGGAGAAGCGAGATCCGGTCTACAGCGGGAGCTGATCAGCCGGGGACGATGGCTTCGTCGTCGCTGCCGACCTGGACCAGGGTGCGGGGGACGAACTCGACGATGACGGTCGACGGGTCGATGCCACCGGCTTCCAGCGCGTCGGCATACGAGGCGGTCGGCGGGATGGGCGGAGAGCCCAGCAGCACGACGTCGATGTCGGTGCCGGTCGTCGTGACCTGCACCACCTCCCAACCGACGCTGTCGGCCCACTCCTGCGTGATCTGGCGCACCTCGTTCTGCCGGCTGGTGTCGTTCGCGAGCCGCCTGGCCGAGCTCACCAGCGGGACGAGGATCACCGCGAAGAACACAACGATGACGAGGACGGCATTGCGCCGGTTGACGGCGCGCTTTTCGGGCGTCGAGGCCGGAGTGACCATCTGGTACACCTTGAACAGCGCCATCACGATGATGCCCGTGGTGAGGATCGCTGCGACGTTGGTGCTGAAGAGGAAGAACGCACCCCACGACTCGTCCCAGGCGTCCGACTCGGCCGTCAGGCCGACGACCGACAGCGGCGGAACGAGCGAGATGGCGATCGCCACGCCGGGCAGCGTGTCGGAGATGTCTCGGCGCACGAGCGCCACCGACCCGACGGCGCCGGTCGCCAGCGCCGCGACGAGGTCG
>JBGSII010000510.1:0-1962 GCA_041742555.1 Ilumatobacteraceae bacterium | reverse complement strand
GATCTGGCCCGGGTGTTGACGTCGACCGCCCACACCGTCGCTGCGGGCGACCGGCGCGCCATCGTGAGCGCGATCGGCCCGGCGCCACAGCCGAGATCGAGCAGGTCGCCGGTGGATGCGATCGGCAGATCGGCACGCAGCAGCATCGACGTCGCCGTATCGAGGTGGCCACGTGAGAACACCCCGCGGTCGGTCTCCATGACGAATGCGGTGTCGGGCAGCGTGACGTCGACGAACACCGGCTCCGACGCCACGTCGGCCTGATCATCGAAGTAGTGGCCCGGGCTCGGCGAGGAGGCGGACCCGTCACGGTCGGCGGACACTCCCGTAGCCTGGCAGAGATGTCGTACACAATCCGTACATACGGCGATCCGGTGCTCAAGACGCAGGCCGCGCGAGTCGACGATGTCGACGGCAAGGTGATCCGGCTGGTCGACGCGATGTTCGACACCCTCGTCGACTCGGGCAACGGGATCGCGCTCGCCGCGCCCCAGATCGGGGTGCAGAAGCAGGTCGTCGTGTGGGACATCGACGAAAATCCGCTTGCGATCATCAACCCCGAAGTCGTCGAGTCGGACGGCGAATGGGTGTACGACGAGGGATGCCTGTCGATCCCCGGTCTGTACGTCGAGATGCTCCGCCCGAAGACCGTCCTGGTCCGTGGCATCGACCTCAACGGAGAGATCATCGAGATCGAGGCCGACGAACTCGAGGCGCGCATGTTCCAGCACGAGATCGATCACCTCAACGGTGTGCTGATGTTCGACCGACTCGAGGGCGATCAGCGCAAGGAAGCGATCAAGGAGTACCGACGGATCGAGGAAGAAGCGGCCCGCCAGACGGCGCGCACCCCGATCCGTCGGCGCCTCGGTCTGGGCTGAGCGACGCGTGAAGCTCGTCTTCCTCGGCACCCCGGAGATGGCCGTCGCGCCCCTCCGTGCGATCGTCGAGGCCGGACACGACGTCGTCCTGGTGGTGACACGAGTCGACAAACGCCGTGGACGGGGGAGCGCAACGACGCCGAGTCCGGTCAAGCAAGCTGCGCTCGAACTCGGGCTGACCGTCTCTCACGACGTGGACGACGTGCTGAGTGCCGTGAGCGACGAGGGGGCCGAGTTGGGGGTCGTGGTCGCGTTCGGCCAGATCATCAAGCCGCACGTCCTCGACGTGATCCCGATGGTGAACCTCCACTTCTCGCTGCTGCCGCGTTGGCGAGGTGCCGCACCGGTCGAGCGGGCGATCCTCGCGGGCGACGACGTGACAGGCGTCTGTGTGATGGCACTTGAGGAGGGCCTCGACACGGGCGGTGTGTACGCGCGTCGCGTGGTTCCCATCGCTCCCGAGACGACCGCGACCGAGCTTCGCTCGCAGCTCGTCGAGGCGGGCACGAACCTGCTCGTCGACGTTCTCGCGGATCCGCTCGCCGATTGGATCGACGACCCGGAGCCCCAGACCGGTGAGATCACGTACGCTGCGAAGTTCACAGCCGCGGACTTCGAGATCGACTGGACGAAGCCGCCGGTCGACGTGTACCGGCTGATCCGCGTCGGCGGAGCGTGGACGACCTTCCGTGGCAAGCGATTGAAGATCAACGAGGCTCGTCTCGTCGGCGGGCGCATCGCACCGGTGGTCGTGCAGCCGGAGGGCAAGGCGCCGATGGCCTTCGGCGATTGGCGTCGCGGCGCCCGGCCGAGTTCCGACGAACTGTTCGGCGACGCGTGACCGGTCCCGCCGAACCTGATCAGCGGAGCGCGCGTCGGGTCGCGCTCGACGCCTTGCGACGGATCGAGTCGGACGGCGCCTACGCCAACCTCGTGCTCGGGCCGATGCTGGCGTCGTCCGGTCTCGGCGACATGGACCGGCGCTTCGTCACCGAGCTGGTGTACGGCTCGACACGGATGCGGCGGGCCTGCGACGCGGTCATCGATCGGTTCGTGACGTCCGCGCCCGACGAGGCGACGC
>JBGSII010000509.1:0-5235 GCA_041742555.1 Ilumatobacteraceae bacterium | reverse complement strand
GCCGGAGAGCCCCGACACCCGGCCGCCGATCGAGACGATCATCGCCGCCGTTCGCGACGCCGGGGAGTGACGAGCGCGGGCGCTGCGCGTCCAGTCACCAGATCCGCAGGATCTCGGCCGTCGCAAAGATGGCGCCGACGTCGAGGCCCAGCGAAGGTGCGGAGTACAACGCCGGGGGCACACCGATGTCGCCGAGATACAGCTCGCCGACCACGTTGCGGGCGTCGGCGGCGCGCAGCCCGATCTTCGGCAATGCGAGCGTGAGCGTGGCCGATGCGCTCACTACCGGATCGTGGACATCGCCCGACGCAGCGTCCAAGCCAGAGGGCACGTCCAACGACAGCACGTGAGGGGCGAGCCGATTGGCCGCCTCGATCAGCGCGGCGGCCGAGCCGCGTGGCGCCCCGGAGAGCGAGTAGCCGATGACACCGTCGAGCACGAGATCGAAGGTTCCGAGCCGGTCGACGTCCGCGGCGACGAACCGGGCGATACCCAGCCGGTCGACACGGTCGAGTTGTTCGGCGGGGACGTCGACGAACCGATCGTCCGAGGCACTCGTGATCACCGTGACGTTCGCACCCCAGCCGTGCAGGCGGCGGGCGGCGACGAGCGCCCCGCCGCCGTTACCGCCCGGTCCCGCGAGCACGACGACTCGCCGCTCACGCAGATCGTCCGCGAGGAAGCGAACTCGGGCCAGTTGCGCGAGGCCACGACCCGCAGACTCCATCATCTGCGCAAGTCCGATGTGAAGTTCGTCGATCATGATCCGGTCGACCTCGATCATCTGCTCGGTGGTCAACCAGGGCATCGAGAACGGCGCGGCGGTCATCGACGTCTCCGACGGGTCCTCGGCGTTGCGCACGGTTGCGGAACCCGGCGACGGATTCCGGCATTCCGCCGACTGCGGAATGCGACGGCGGCTCCTGCGGGTTCCCGCTGCCGTGACTCGTTCCTACGACCTGGTGATCATCGGTGGCGGCTCGGGCGGGCTCGTGGCCGCTCGCGAGGCGAGGCGCCGCGATGCCCGAGTCGTGATCGTCCAGGACGGCCCGATCGGGGGCGATTGCACGTTCACCGGCTGTGTCCCCTCGAAGGCATTGCTGGCTGCTGCCGCCTCGGGCGTGGACTTCGACACCGCCATGGCGCGCGTCCACGCCGCGGTCTCGAAGATCGCCGCAACCGAGGATGCGACCGCGCTCGGCGCGGAGGGCATCGACGTGATCGACGGGTTCGCCCGCTTCGACTCACCCACGTCGATCGAGGTGGACGGCCGTCGGATCCGCTCGGGCCGCTTCATCGTCGCCACCGGAGCGCGACCGGCGGTCCCGCCGATCCCCGGCCTGCGAGAACTCCCTCCACTGACGAACGAGCAGCTCTTCGACCTGCCGTCGCGGCCGGATTCGATGATCGTGCTCGGTGGCGGCCCGATCGGATGTGAGATGGCACAGGCGTTCGCCCGCCTCGGCACGTCGGTCACCCTGATCGAGGCACTCGATCGCATCCTGCCGCGCGAGGAGCCGGATGCGTCAGCGATCGTCACGGACGCGTTGACTGCGGATGGCGTCGACGTCCGCGCTGGCGCGGCGGTGACTCGGGTGGAGCGTCTCCCCGACGGCCGAGCCTGTGTGCATCTCGACGACGGCACGTCGGTCGCGGCGTCGGAGTTGCTCGCCGCGATCGGGCGGGTGCCGTCGGGGCGTGGGCTCGGATTGGAGGAGATCGGCGTCGAGGTCGACCAGCGCGGCGCCGTCGTGGTCGACGACACGATGGCGACCTCCGTATCGGGCATCTGGGCCGTCGGCGACGTCACCGGCGGCATGCAGTTCACGCATGCCGCCGGGCGGATGGGATGGGTGGCCGCGACCAATGCGCTCTCGAAGCTCGCCCTGATCCGCAACGTCCGTTTCGACACCACCGCCGTGCCGTGGGCGACGTTCACGACTCCCGAGGTTGGACGTGTCGGCCTCACCGAGGCCGAGGCCGCCGACCGGTACCCGAACGCCCGCGTCGCCCACCTTCCGCTCGAACACGTCGACCGTGCGGTCGCTGTGGGAGCGGAGAACGGCTTCGTCACGCTGATCGCGGCGCCGAGGCGTGGACTGCGCCATCTCGGCGGCGGCCGCCTCGTCGGCGCCACGATCGTTGCGCCGACCGGCGGCGAGTTGATCCACGAAGCGGCACTCGCCATGCAGACGAAGATGTTCGTCGGCCGACTCGCCCAGACCACCCACGCCTATCCGACATGGTCGATGGCCGTCCAGCAGGCCGCGCTGCAGTTCTTCGGACCGTCGGCCGGCATCGAAGCGCGCGAGGTACGGCGTCAACCGCCCGTCTGATCGCTCTCGGGCCGGCAGCGGAACGGCGCCAGGTAGCCGATGCTGGACACGATGAACGGCACGACGTAGTTGACGCCGACTCGTAGCCAGGTGGCGACGGTCGCGTCGCCGCCGACGATGACCGAACCCTGGTTGACGACCGTGAGGATGGTTCCCACCACCAGCGCCACCCGTGCGCACGTCGGAAACGTCACGCCGCGCATCACCAGCCGACACCCCTCCGCCCTGGTGGTCCATGGCGGCACGACCGCCGGCCGCGTGGTCGGCGCGCTCACGGCTCCGATGGGTCCTCGCCACGAGCGAGCCGCTCGCCGAACTCACGCAGCCGATCGACCGACTCGGCCGGGATGTCGGGACGCTGCGCGGCGAGCGTCGCCTTGATGCGTTCGTAGGTGTCGGCTTCCATTCCGCAGCGACGGCATTCCTCGAGGTGTTCCTCGATCCTGGCCGCCTGCTCGGAGTCGATGTGGCCGTCCAGGTACTGCTGGAGCACCTCGCCGACCTGGTGACAACTCATCCCGCCCGGCGGCTTGCGGCCGAGCAGCTTCATCATCCACATCCTCATCACACTGAACTCCTCGGATCAAAGCCGACCTTGACGAGTCGGTCACGAATTCGGGATCGGGCACGGTGCAGGCGACTCATCACCGTCCCCACCGGGACGTCCAGCACCTCAGCGGCTTCGGCGTAGCTGAGACCGTCGATGTCGACCAGTTCCACCACCCGCCGGAACGGCTCGTCGAGCGATTCGAGCGCGCGGATGATCTCGACGTCGACCTCGTCGTCGATGACGGCGTCGGTGCGCTCGTCGGAGGCAGCCGAGATCATGCGATCCGTCGCCGCATCGGGATCACGCAGCAACTCGGGGCGGCGGCGCCGGTTGCGGTTGATGTGCGTGTTGCGCAGGATGGTGAGCAGCCAGGCCCGTGGGTGGCGGCCGTCGAACCCACCGATGCCCCGGTAGGCGCGCAGCAGCGTGTCCTGCACCAGATCTTCTGCCTCGGCGTGGTTGCGGGTGAGCGAGTGAGCGACGCGCAGCAGTACCTCGATCTCGGGCAGCACGTACCGCTCGAAGGCGGTGTCGTCGGTCGCAGGCTCGCGCACTGGACGGAAACCCTACGCGACGGCGTCGAATTCCCGGGGAGCTCGGGTCAGTGCAGCGTCCGCAAGCCCATCACGCCGAGCAGCACCATGCCGGCGCCGGTGGCGAGCAAGACCAACGAACGTTCGCGCCGCACCAGTACGACGACGATCAACGTCACGGCGATCACCCCGATCACCTGCGCGAGCGCACCTGCGTCGGTTCGTGGTAGCAGGACCTCGTTGGCGGCGGACTGGACGTTCACGCTTCGATGATCTCGCTGTCGGGTCGGAATGCCGACCAGGCGAACCAGAAGGTGTCGACGTGTGGGATCGCTTCGAGCGTCGAACCGGCGAGTGGACCGTCGGTGGCCTGTCCGAACAGGTTCCACGTCGACCCGGTCTCGGTGTCGACGAATCCGGTGTCGGTCGCGCTGAACGTCAGCGGCTGGCCGTCGGCGACCGGCAGGAAGACGGCTGTGGCTCCGATGTCGTCACCACCGGCCACGTCGCTGGCGTCGAGCGCGGAGGCCGTGCCCGGCTCCCAGAAGATCACTATGTCGGTGCCGCCCACGTCGGCCTCCACCACCCGTTCCTCCTGGAGTGTGATGAGCGGGACGCCGAGGGCGTCGTCGCCGTTCTCGATGCCGACGATGCGTGTCATCGCGGTGTAGCGGCCGTCGACGTCGCCCTCGAACAGGAACGGCTGGCTCGTCACGTCGTCGTAGCCCGGGTACGGATTGCGTCCGTATGCCCGATCGAACCCGGTGTCACGGCTGAGTACGAGACCGTCGGGGTGCGCGTCTCGCCACGCACCCCACGGCACCGTCGCGACC
The DNA here is from genome assembly GCA_041742555.1 of Ilumatobacteraceae bacterium. Classification (GTDB taxonomy): domain Bacteria; phylum Actinomycetota; class Acidimicrobiia; order Acidimicrobiales; family Ilumatobacteraceae; genus Sva-07. The sequence goes on along the minus strand of JBGSII010000509.1, from coordinate 983 downwards.
GGGAACACGTCGATCTCGGTGCCGGTCAACTCGCCCACGATGCCCTGTCCGGTGAAGTGGCTCCACAGGGTTTCGGTCTGGCGGTCGTACATGACCAGCGCCGAATTCCACAGCAGGCCCGACGTTCCGAACTCGAGCACCTGCCCGTCGACCCGCCGGTCGTAAGCGACCGCCGAATTGCACAGCGGACAGTATGTGACCGCGACGGGAACCCCGCCGACGGTGTCGTTCACGATCTCGTGCCACATCAGGATCTGGACGGGGTAGGCGCGGATGTCACCGTCGATGTCGACCGCCAATACCGGCTCGTTCTCCTCCAGGAAGTCGACCTCGTCGACACCGATGAACTTCGGGTCGTCGATCGACGGGATGCCGTCCGGCGGTGGGCCTCCACTGCGGATCTCGTCGAGGTCGACGAGCGGCTCGGGAGCCCCGTCGACGTCCTCACCGCGGTAGATGGCCAGGCCGGACGCGGTGACGTTCGGTTCCGACGGCTCGATCCGATCGAGCTGGCTCTGGTCCGACGTCCCGCCGCCTGCTTCGGTGCCATCGACGTCCACGGTGTCGACAGCGCCAGAGCCGTCCGAGTTCGTATCCGAAACGGAGGATCCGCACGCCACGGCGATCAGCGGGAACGCCGCCAGCAGCAACACCCGGCGACGTCGATGACTGAGGCGAGCAACGTTCATGGAGACGGAAACCCGGTCCGCTTCGCTGCGCTTCCCGACGGCTCTCGCGATCGCTTGACGGGCCGGGAATGGCGATGCAACGGACCGGGTTCCCGTGGAATGCCGATCTCTCGACGTCAGTCAATTCGAAGTGCCGCCCTGGTCGGAGTCGCCGCAGTCACGCTCGCCGCCTGCGGGGGCGGAGGCGGTGACGACGCTACGATCGTCTGGGATGCACTCGATCGCACTGGTGCCGATAGCGTTACTGGAGGTATAGATGATTTTTCCGATTCATATCTGGGCACTGGCCTGGAC
>JBGSII010000508.1:0-4370 GCA_041742555.1 Ilumatobacteraceae bacterium | reverse complement strand
CGGACTTCACGTCGTCCGGTCCGCCGTCGTCCGGGACGCTGCCGGTCGGGTTGTTGTCGTTCGGGTTGTCGGAGGTCACGTTCAGCCGTCCACCGTTTCGAACGCGTCGGCCAATGCGCCGGCGGGGTCAGCGACGTCCACCGAAACAACCTTGGCGACCGCATTGGCGAGCAACGCTTCGACGTTCGTTCCCTTTGGATTGATGGCAACGACCACCAGCCCGAATTGTCCGGTCTCCAATACGTCGCTCATCTTGCGGACCTCGTCTTTCGGGATGTTGTGATGGAAATGGCCGACGAAACCGCCGACGCCGGCCCAGACCGCCGTCGTCGCCGCCAACGGACCCAGGAACACGATCCCGAGCGGGGCGGAGATTACCGCCAGTGATGCTCCGAGCACGCCCCCTCCCCACGCCAGGTGTTTGGCGGTCGAGTCGTGCCGGTCGATCTTGAGGTGACAGGCGGCGTCCTTCTCGACGAACGCGACGGCGATGTGGTCGAGCTGCCCGTGGTGTTTGACCTCGCGGATCGCGTCGTAGTCCTGCTCGGCCGACGCCTTGTTGTTGTACGTCGCGACTGCGACCGTGACGGGCTCGTCAGACGTCATCGGTCTGCGCCTTCCTCGTGAATGGATCAGGCTCCGAACGTACCGGTGAGGTGGTGATCGGTCTCCGCCCGAAAGGGTTGATTCGGGCGGTCGACAGCCAAGATCATCCCAATCGGTCGATGACCGCACGACGTTCCCGTTCTACGTTTCAGGCATGAGGGCGCCCATGTCCATTCAGCAAGGTGCATCAGCGCCGGCCGTCGCCGATGTCGTTGGTCCGGGACTCGAGCAGGTCCTCGGGACAGCGCCGATCGAGATCGAGTTCTGGGACGGATCGTCGCTCGGGCGACCTGACGGGATCGGGCGCATCCGTGTCAACTCGATCGATGCAATTAGGCGCGTCGTGTGGTCCCCCGACCAGCTCGGGCTTGCGCGAGCGTTCGTCGTCGGCGACATCGACGCCATCGGTCCGGTCGCAGACATCCTGCAATCCGTCCAGTCGGCCGGACGGCGCGCCAAGCAGACCCGAGTCTCGGTGATCCCGAAACTCCTCTCGACAGCGCGGCAGTTGGGGGCGATCGGAGCGACTCCGCCACCGATTCCTGCCGAGGAGATCGTCCCACGTGGTCGACGGCATTCGCTTCGTCGTGACAGACAGGCGATCCAACATCACTACGACGTCGGCAACGACTTCTACGAGATCGTGCTCGGTGAGGCAATGACCTATTCGTGTGCCCGCTTCGTCGAACCCGACATGTCTCTCGTCGACGCTCAGGCGGCGAAACACGACCTCATCTGCCGCAAGCTCGGACTTCACGAAAACCAGACCGTCGACGGCCCGCGTCGCCGATTGTTGGACGTCGGGTGCGGGTGGGGATCGATGGCGATCCACGCGGCCACGCACTACGACGTCGACGTCGTCGGCGTCACGATCAGCAACGAACAAGCAGCCTTTGCCCGCCGTCGCGTCGCCTCTGCCGGTCTCGCCGACCGGATCGAGATCCGTCTCCAGGACTACCGCCAGATCCCGGACGGCCCGTTCGACGCGATCAGCTCGATCGGCATGTCCGAACACGTCGGCGCCGCAAAGCTCCTCGACTACTACGCGCAGATGTACTCACTGCTCGGCACGGGTGGCCGCCTCCTCAACCATGCGATCTCCTCGCCAGGCGGGTCGCGCATGGGCCGGCGGAGCTTCGTGCATCGGTACGTATTCCCCGACGGTGAACTGATCGACGTCGGCAAATCACTCCTCGCGATGGAACAGGCCGGCTTCGAGATCCGCGACGTGGAGAATCTTCGCGAGCACTACGCAGCCACGCTGCGGCACTGGGTGGCCAATCTCGAAGCACGCTGGGACGATGCGGTCGAGCTCGTGGGCGAACGCCGAGCGCGAGTGTGGTTGCTGTACATGTCCGGGTCGATCAACGGCTTCGACGACGCCGGTCTCCAGCTCCACCAAGTGCTCGGCGTGTACAACGCCGCCGATGGCACGAGAAGATGCCCGCCAACTCGACGCGGGTGGACCTGACTCGTGGGTTCGGACAACTGGTGCCCTATTGAACCTGGTCAGCGGTGGGCTTCCAGAGTCGAACCCGATCAGCAGATCGTCGTCGAACGCTCACTCGACTCGCGTTGGCTCGTGCGCCGCAGCGATGCAGAGTCCCAGGAGATGACGGCTGCCGAAATTCGCTCCTCGTTCCACCTGATCTCCGATTGACATGTGGGCAGAGGTGCGGACTCCCTGACAGCCGTGATCGTGTTCCCCGGCCAGTTCGGTATCACGCTTGGATCATGGGCGCGCCGCCCGTAGACGACCCTTCCACACCTCTTGATGAGCGACCGCGTCGCCACGCCCCCACATCGGCAGATCATCGCAGACCTGGCGGAGGAAAGGCCCGCTCGCACTCCGAGCCACACACTTTGACACGCAGAATCACGTTGCTCGTCTTGGCCGCCGCGCCCCGCTTCGGCCCAAGCCGAGAACTGCATTGTCCCGGTCGGCAGTGAGCGGCTTCGCCGGTTCTGCGGCGCGGACGAGACCGTTCCGAGTCGTGATGATCGTGTGGTGCGTTAGCGAATCGGCCAAGCGATACGGGCTTCGTACTACTCGGCTGTGTGGACTAACCAAGACGCGCTCTATCCGAGCCGCTGACCGGCACGTGTGGTCGGCTGTCTCGCACATTCCGTCGTCCGCTCGGCAGATGGTGGAGGCCCGGGTGCCGGCGCCCGCAAACCCCACGTCACAGGATGGCCTATCGCGCTCGAAGCGCCTCACGAAGTTGGGAGCGCGGGCCGAGTTCAACGATTCGTTGGTTCGAGCATTGCTGTCGAGGCGCGAGAACCTGCGTTCCGCAATCCGATGACCTTTCGTTGTAAGCGACGCCACGCAGCGCGACGGTCGCCCTGGCACACGTTGCCACCGCAGGTAGCTCTTTCGCCGCGAGCATTGGCGACGCATTCGGCGAGTCGATGTGCCCGTCCGGCGGACGCGGTCTTGCGGTGCAGCCTTGGTTCGACAAGACTCCCTCAGTCAGGGGTCCTGGCCAATTCTCGAGAGGTCGGTCCGATGGGTCAGATTCCGGTGAACGTCGACAACTTCGTCCGAGCGGAGACGAACCGCATGATGGCCTCGATCGAGCAGCCGGTGGGGATCAACGGCTGGTTGCATTTCCGAGCGCCGACTCCCCTCGATCAACAAGTCGTGATCCGCATGAACCGCGACACGCTGTACAGCGCGTGCGTCGTCGACATTTCCGAGCCGGCGATGCTGACGATCCCGGACAGCGGTGGTCGTTATCTGTCGGTCATGATCGTGAACCAGGATCACTACATCAACAAGGTGTTCCACGAACCGGGGACCTACGAGTTGACACTGGACGAGTTCGACACGCCATACGTGCTCGTCGCTGGTCGAATTTTGGTCGACCCGGCCGACCCGGCCGACATCGCCTTCGTGAACGCGTTGCAGGATCAACTGCAGGTCCGTGCCGTATCCGCGACGCCGTTGGTGATGCCTGATTACGACACGGACAGCTTCGACGTGACCCGCGAGTTGTTGTTGGGGCTCATGAAGGAACTCGACGGATTCGAACACGCATTCGGCGCCAAAGACGAAGTCGAGCCCGTCCGCCATCTGCTCGGCACCGCCGCGGGGTGGGGAGGTCTCCCCGACCATGAGGCGTTCTACCTCAACGTCGACCCCTCCCTCCCGGTCGGCGAGTACTCGATACACGTCGACGACGTCCCGGTCGACGCGTTCTGGTCGATCTCGATGTACAACGCCGACGGATTCTTCGAACCCAACGACCGCAACTCGAACAGCATCAACAGCATCACCGCGATCAAGAACGACGACGGCTCCATCACGGTCAATCTCGGAGGCTGCGGCGACTACCGACCGAACTGCCTGCCGCTGACCGATGGTTGGAACTACTTGGTTCGCCTCTATCGACCGCATCCCGAGATCCTCGACGGAACGTGGACGTTCCCGACCGTCGAAAGCAGCTAGCAGAGAGCGCCAGCTCCGAACGCGCGAGGTACATGGCTGTTGACCATCCAAGCCGATTGGCTGTTCGGTCGGGGGATATGTCGACCTCGCTGACGCACGACGATGTCAGCCGGGAAACCACTCGGTAACCGCACCCATAATCACGGCGACGATGTCGTCGACGGTGACCGAGTCCGGCCCTACTGCTGCGCTCGGGAATCGCGTCGTTGAATCGGGGATGGGTCGCCCGCCTGGAGTCACGGCAATCGCGTCCGAGTGGCCCGACCGTGAAGTGTCGACACGCCGCCAATCGATTGGCGGGCACTGGCTACCC
>JBGSII010000507.1:0-1759 GCA_041742555.1 Ilumatobacteraceae bacterium | reverse complement strand
GCGGCTGCGGTCGCCGCGCCGATGGCGACCAACGCCATGGCGCCGATCGTCACGACGTCAGCGCAGCAGGCGCTCGCCAGCTACGACGAGTGGGCCGCTGGTCACGATGCTGCGGCCTACCGTTCCTTCGTCTGGTTCCGGACCCAGACCGCGCAGTATGCGGCCCGCGAGCTCGGCTATCCGCAGGCCGAGATGGTCGAGGCCTGGGCTGCAACGCCGGTTCCCCATCAGCTCGCAGTGCTCGCTGCGATGACCCAGGTCGGGGTGCCGTACCGCACCAACACCAGCGAAGCGGGCGTCGGCTTCGATTGCTCCGGTCTGACCACGTATGCGTGGGCACGCGGCGGGCTGGCGCTCACACGTCAGTCGAGCGCTCAGATCCGCGAAGCCGGCCCGCTCGATCGAGCCAGCGCCAAGGCCGGCGACCTGGTGCAGTATCCGGGCCACGTGATGATGTATCTCGGCATCGGTGATGCCGTGATCCACTCGGTCCAGCGCGGCCGCACCGTCGAGCTCGACACGATCCATCCCCGCCGGACCAACTCGGTGCGGTTCGGCGACCCGACCGTCTGAAGCGCGCCGCACGCCACGCCTGGGTCATCCCGGTTGCGATGAGCGAGAGGACCGGATGCGGTCGCTTCGCTCATCGGAGCGTGGGCGTCGCCAGTTGCGATGAGCAAGAGGCGCCGTATGCGGTCGCTTCGCTCATCGCCGGCGTGGGTTTCGCCCGGAGAGGACTCGTGGTCAGGAGTGGATGGCGCCGTCGCCATCTCTGAGTGAGGGCACGTCACGGCCGGTTCGGCGGGCGATGATCTCCGCGCAGATCGACACGGCCGTCTCCTCGGGGGTACGAGCACCGATGTCGAGGCCGATCGGCGACATCAGCCGTTCGAGTTGCTCGGCGGTGACACCGGCCTCGACGAGGCGTTCGGTTCGTCGCTGATGCGTCGAGCGGCTCCCCATCACGCCGATGTAGCCGACGTTGGTGGCGAGCGCACCCTGCACGGCGGGCACGTCGAACTTGGGGTCGTGCGTGAGGATGCACACGGCGTCGCGTCGGCCGAGTTCCGCGCCGAACTCGGCGAACACGGGCGCCGGCCAGGTGACCTTGACTTCATCGGCCATCGGGAACCGTCGACGGGTTGCGAAGACCTCTCGGGCGTCGCAGACGACCACTCGGTAGCCGAGGACCTTCGCGACCCGGGCGAGTGCAGCGGTGAAGTCGACGGCTCCGAAGATCCACATCTGCGGCGGTGGTGCGTGCGACTCGACGAAGACCCGAACCGTCGGTTGGCCGACGAGGTCCTCGGGCGTGGTCTGGCCCTCCGGACCGTAGTTGCGCACACCGGACTGTGCGGCCTCCAACTCGGCCAGCGCATCGCGCGCCACCACCCGATCGAGTTCGCGATGGCCGAGCGTTCCGATCGGTGGGCGTTGCGGCTCGATCAGCAGTTTGGCGCCGACGTTCGGACCGTCGATCACGGTGGCGAGGGCGACGGGGCGCTCGGAGCGGAGCAGCGCGGCGTACCGGTCGAACAGCGTGACCGCCCCGGTGCCGGACGAGCTCACCAGTCGAGCTCCTCGATGTACAGGTGAATCGTGCCACCACAGGTGAGCCCGACGGCGAACGCCTCGTCGTCGGAGTACCCGAAGGTGATCACACCCGGCTTGCGTTCGCCGGCCAGGATCGACAACGCCTCGGCGACGACGGCGCCCTCCACGCATCCGCCGCTGACGCTGCCCGCGACCTCGCCGTCGT
>JBGSII010000506.1:0-1903 GCA_041742555.1 Ilumatobacteraceae bacterium | reverse complement strand
CGACGCCGTGCTCGAGATGCTCTACGGCTCGGGCCTGCGCGTCGGCGAGTTGTGCGGGCTGCAGGTGTCGTCGGTGTCGCTCGCCAACGGCTCCGCCAACGTCTGGGGCAAAGGGGCGAAGGAACGGCGCGTTCCGATCAGCGAGCCGGCGGTCGCTGCGCTGCGACGCTGGTTGGCGATTCGTCACGACGTCCTGCCGCCCGAGGCCGGCGACGTGCTCTTCGGCAACGAGCGAGGACGGCCGTTGACACCTCGGGACGTGCGGCGCATCGTCGATCGCCGTTCCCCGAGCCCCACGCACCCCCACGCGCTCCGTCACACCTTCGCCACGCACCTCCTCGACGGTGGAGCCGATCTCCGCGCCGTCCAGGAATTGCTCGGCCACACCGATGTGGCGACGACTCAGCGTTACACCCACGTCAGCCGAGAACGCCTGTCGGCTGCTTACCGCGAGGCCCACCCCAGAGCATGAGCATCGTTCCCGAAGACGCCGACCTCCAGATGCAGTGGACTCGGTGGTTGAACCGCCGCAACACGGCTGCGCGAGATCACCTGATCGTTCACTATTCGCCGTTGGTGAAGTTCGTCGCCGGCCGTGTCGGCGCCGGCCTCCCATCCAGCGTCGACCCTGGCGACCTCGTCAGCTCGGGCGTGTTCGGCCTGATCGACGCAATCGAGCGCTTCGATCCCGAGCGCGGCGTGAAGTTCGAGACCTTCGCGGTGCCTCGTATTCGCGGTGCTGTCTACGACGGCCTGCGAAAACTCGACTGGGTGCCGCGGTCGATTCGCAGCCGGGCTCGCAGTGTCGAGAAGGCGATCTCCGAGCTCGAGCACAAAGAAGGCCGCGCTCCCACCGACGAGGAACTCGCGGCCCATCTGCACATCTCCACCGACGAGCTCACCCGCTGGTTGGCGGCGATCGCGAGCACCACCGTCGGGCCGCTCGACCGTGCGATCGCCGCCGGCGCCGAGCCGGCTGCGTTGGATGGCCCGGGTTCCGGGTCGCCATCGGCCGTCATCGAGGATCGTGAACTCGGCCAGATCATGCGCGCCGAGATCAAGAAGCTCCCTGAACGCGAGAAGCTCGTCTTGTCGCTCTACTACGACGAGGGGCTGACCCTCGCCGAGATCGGCCAGGTCCTCGGCGTCACCGAGAGCCGCGTGTCCCAGATCCACACCAAGTCCGTTCTGCACCTGCGTTCGCGCCTCTCCGCCGCTGGCGTCGGCTGACCACCGGTCGTCGCCGGCCAGGACCGGCGCGGTGCACGACTCGTTGTGACCCTCGGCGCGTTGCGCCCCACGCCACTCTCGGCGCTGCCGAGACGTTCTCCCGAGGTCGCATCATGTCCACACGATCCCGCCGCGCCCGTTGGGGGCACATCGTCGCTGGTGTGCCGTCGGGTCTCCTCGCTGCCGCGTTCGCAGCGTCGAGCCTCGCTGCGGCAACACCCTGTTGGTTCCCGCCCGTCGTCGGCACGGTGACCGATCCGTTTCGACCGCCGCCGTGCGTCTGGTGCGCCGGCAACCGAGGACTCGAGTTCGGGGTCGCCCAGACCACACTCGTGCGGGCCGCTGCGACCGGGCGTGTGGTCTTCGTCGGCGCTGTCGTCGGCGTGCGCTACGTCGTGGTCCGACTGCCGAGCGGGTGGCGCCACACCTACGGTCAGCTGGCCTCGACCCGACTCGAACTCGGCGATGTCGTGCTCGCCAATTCCGTCGTCGGTGTTGTCGCCGAGCGATTCTTCTTCGGCGTGAGAGTCGGTGACGACTACGTCGATCCCGCGCCATTCCTCGGCGTCGTTCGAACACGTCCCCGACTGATCCCGCTCGACGGGTCGCCGGCGCGGCCAGCACCGCCGGCGACGCCGAGGTGCTCCTCGGCGGCCGAATCGCGCGACGACGC
>JBGSII010000505.1:0-4757 GCA_041742555.1 Ilumatobacteraceae bacterium | reverse complement strand
CCGTCTCGGTCGCCGGCGACGCGCCGTCACACAGGAGCTTGTTGGTCCCGAGCGCTGCGCGGGACTGGAGCGCTCCGGGAACGGCGAACACCTCGACGCCACGTTCGGCGGCCTCGCGCGCGGTGATCAGGCTGCCGCCACGTTCTCGGCTCTCGACCACGACGAGCACCTCGACCAATGCCGCGAGGATCCGGTTGCGCAACGGGAAACGAAACGCATCGGGGCCTGTGCCCGGCGGCCACTCGGAGATGAGCGCACCCCGGGAGACCACCGACTCCCAGAGCTGGCGGTGTTGCGCCGGATACGGCCGGTCCGGCCCGGTCCCGACGACCGCGACCGGAGGAGCCCCATCCGCGGCAAGTGCACCCCGATGCGCCGCGCCGTCGATCCCCTTGGCCAGGCCCGACACGACAGCGACGCCCTCGTCTGCCAGTTCGAATCCGAATCGCGCCGCGGTTTCGCGCCCACGTTGGGTTGCGTTCCGGGTCCCGACGATGCCCACCCGACGTCCGTCCAACGCGCCCAGATCGCCACGGACGAACAGCGCAGCTGGGCGACGCGGATCGTCGAGGAGCTGGGCAGGGTATGCAGGTTCGCCCGCCACGATCACGCTGACGCCTGCGTCGAGGCACTGCTGCCAGACCACGTCGGGGGGTCGTCGATCACCCGAGCGCCGCCACGCTGTCGCCAAGTCCGGTTCGCGGGCGAACAGGGTTGCGAACGGCTCCGGCGGCGCGCATGCCCCCGTTGCGATTGCGAACGCCTCCTGCGTGCTCCGGCGGGCGAGCAGGCTCGAGAGGCGGTTCGTCGTCATTCGCTCGAATCCCGCGAGCGACGCTACGAACGCAGCGGACGGACTGGCGGCACCGGTCATGCGGCTCGTCCGTTCGGAAGCGTCCTTGCGAACGTGGCGCGAAAACGTAGGGCCATCGCCACGTCGTGCTCGTCGACGCCATCGTCGAGATGTCCCCGAAGATCGGCGATCGTCCGGGCCACCCGGCGGATCCGGTGGAATCCGCGACCGCTCAGCCGATCGTGCTCGAGTTCGTGCCGCAGCAGCGCCGTCGACCCCGCGTCGAGCCGGGCGACCGGATCGAGTCGGTCGACTGCAAGCGCACTGTTCAGACATCCCTGCCGGGCGATCGCCTGACCTCTGGCGGCAGCGACTCGCGCCGCCACGATCGACGAGCACTCCCCTGGTTCGTTGACGAGGAGTTCATCCACGGCAGGTCGGTGCACCGGGACGCGCAGGTCGAACCGGTCGAGCAGCGGGCCAGAGACCCGTCGTGCGTACCGATGCAGCACCGCCTCACCGCACACGCACGCCCCCGGCGCTCCACCACCGCACGGACACGGATTCATGGCGGCGACCAGGAGGAAGTCGGCTGGGAGCACCGCCCTGAGCCCGGCTCGGCTGACGTGGACCACCCGCGATTCGAGTGGCTGGCGGAGCCCATCGAGCACGGAGGGAGCGAACTCGGCGAGTTCGTCCATGAAGAGCACTCCTCCATGAGCAATCGAGACCTCTCCGGGCCGGATGGACTGTGAGCCGCCTCCGACGAGGGACACCTGCGACGATGTGTGGTGGGGTGCCCGGAAGGGTGGTGCCTGAACGAGGCCGCCGGGCGGCAGCGCAATACCGGAGGCGGAATGGATCATGGTGACCTCGAGTGCCCGATCGCGTTCGAGCGGCGGGAGAAGTCCCGGCAGTCGGGCGGCGAGCATCGTCTTTCCCGCGCCGGGCGGCCCGATGAACAGGGTGTGATGACCACCAGCCGCAGCGACCTCGAGCGCATGACGCGCGACGGGTTGGCCTTGCACGTCTGCGAGGTCCGGAGGCGGACGACGGTCGACGCCGACCGGATCGACGACGACATGATCGGGCCACGGGGCCTCACCCACGAGCGCCGCGACGAGTTCACCGAGGTTCTCGACCAGCCTGACGCGGCCCAGCGCCACGATGTGCGCCTCCCTCGCGCTCGCAATCGGAACCACGACGTCACGGTCACCGACGGCGCCCACCATCGGCGCCACACCAGTGACGGGGCGCAGCGATCCGTCGAGACCGAGTTCGCCGATGAACGCAATCCCGTCGAGCACCTCGGTCGGGATGACCTCGCCAGCTGCGAGCACTCCCACGGCGATCGCGAGATCGAGTCCAGATCCGGCCTTGCGATCGCCCGAGGGCGCAAGGTTCACCGTGATCCGACGGCTGGGCCAGGGAAGGCCGCTGCTGAGGACCGCTGCGCGGGCGCGGTCTCTGGACTCGCGGATCGACGTGTCGGGCAACCCGACGAGGCTGAAACCCGGGAGCCCGCCGGACACCTGGACCTCGACGTGGATCAGGTGTCCTTCTGCGCAGAAGAGCACCGCAGACGGGACGGATGCGAACATGCGAACCTCCTCGGGGTGGCGCGGCGAGCCGCGAGAGCATCGAGGAGGGGCGTTGGGGCCCCACGACCCCGACCGGGCCGGGGCCTCGGTCGTCGGATGTACTCTAGAGACCGGCTGTCGCATTCCACGCCCCACCACCCTCATCCCCACCCGGCGATGAGCGAACGGCTCGTATACGGCACCCTTCGCTCATCGCAACCGGAGCGCCCCACCCGGCGATGAGCGAGACCACCGCAGACGGCACCCTTCGCTCATCGGAGGGAGCTCGGTGGTCGCTCGGCGCGTGTGCGGAGGCACGCTGCCGAGGCGACGCCGAATGTCCTGATGCGCGTGCGACAATGCTGCCCCGTGGTGAACCTCCGCCCTGCATCCCCGCGCCGCCACAGAGCATTCGCCGTCGCCGTGAGCGCCTCGTTCGTGATGCTGGCGGCCTGCGGAAGCGACGAGGCGCCGAGTGCGGAGCGGTTCTGCGGCGAGGTCGCGGCCAACAAGGAGGCGCTCACCGATCCCCAACTCGTGTACGCCGACGACGTCGATCCCCTGCTCGACTTGTATCGCAGCGTCGGCGAGCTCGCTCCGCTCGCCGTGGCGGGGGACTGGAACCAGATCGTGTCAGCGTACGAGACCGCAAGCACCGTCGTCGTCGGCGACCAGGAATCCGAACAGGCGGCGCTGACGGCCGCCTACTCCATCGAGAAGTCGGCCGCCGCGGTCGAGACGTGGTTGATCGCCAACTGCGCCGTCGACATCGGACCGGTCTTCACGATCGTGCCCCAGGGGCCGGTTGCGGTCACTGTGCCGCCCAGCGACACGACGACGCCGACGTCAGCACCCTGACCCGTTGGGTTCAGGCAATCTCGCCGCGTCGCAGGATGACCTTGTCGACGAGGCCGTAGTCCCGACCCTCCTCGGCAGTGAACCAACGGTCACGCTCGGAGTCGGCCTGGATCTGCTCGAGCGTCTGGCCGGAGTGCTCGGCGATCAACGTCGCCATGCGCAGCTTGGTGTAGCGGAGCTGCTCGGCCTGGATCGCGATGTCGGACGCCTGACCGCGCAGACCGGCGAGCGGCTGGTGCATCATGATGCGGGCATTCGGAAGGGTGTACCGCTTGCCCGCGGCGCCAGCGGTCAGCAGGAACTGTCCCATCGAGGCGGCCAGACCGAGGCACACGGTGGCAACATCGCAGCCGACGAACTGCATCGTGTCGTAGATCGCCATGCCGGCGGTCACCGATCCGCCAGGACTGTTGATGTAGAGCCAGATGTCCTGGTTCGGATCCTCACCCTCCAGATAGAGCAGCTGCGCACAGATCTGGTTCGCGATGTCATCGTTGACATCGGAGCCCAACATGACCACACGATTCTTCAAGAGGCGGTCGAAGACGGCCGAGCGGGGATCGAATCCACCCTCGAGTGCGACTGGTGACATGAGTTCCGACATGCCGGGCAGGTTATCGGCGCAGACGATGGACGGCTGAGGAGCGACCACGTCCGAAGCCAGCAGCTCGGTGCTCGATGTTGGCGCCCCGGGCAGTCAGAAATGGCACCGAACCCCGTGTCAGCGGGCGATCCCGCTCATCACCAGACCGACTCGGTCGGTGGGGCTGATGACGTCGACGGTCGTCAGCAGCCCGGCAAGGCCAGCGCTCCCGGTGGGGCTGACGTCGAAGCCGGCCGATCGGGCCAGACGGTGGGCTGCAACGATGTCGTGCTCGGATGCGACGACCGGGCCGTCGCGACCGTCGATCGCGTCGAACACGCCGAGCCAGTCGTACGTCTCGTCGTCGAGGATCCCGTCCGCCAGCGAGTGCGGATCGTCCCACGGCGTCATCAGCTCTCCCCACCGTCGAGCGATCAGCGCTCGTGCCCCGGACCCAGGTGTCGCGGTACCACGGCCGGGCCACACTCGGAGATCGTGAGCACGTTCCCAGGCCCGGGCCAGCGGGGCGCACCCCTCGGCCTGCACGGCGATCAGGCGGGTGCGGTCGTCGATGTCGCCGAGCCCTGCTCCCACACACGTGGCGAACGCTCCCCCACCGACCTGCACGTACATCCTGTCGAGGTGCTCAACGCCGAGGTCGACGAGCTGTTCGGCGATCTCCCAGCCGATCGTTCGGCCGCCGTCGAGTGCGAGCGCGTTCTCCGGGCCCTGCACCGTGAACGGCACTGCTCCACTTGCCACGGCCTCGCGGAAGCGGAGCATTGCCGGATCCCCGGCCGGATCGTCAGCACGCCGTTCGCAGCGGTGAGTGCGCGCTCCGAGACGATCGAGTTCCGCACCGAACGCCTCGCCCATCCATGTGGGGACGTAGACGTCGATCGGCCAGTGCGCCGCAGCGGCCAGCGTGGCGGCCGCGAGCGCT
>JBGSII010000504.1:0-8847 GCA_041742555.1 Ilumatobacteraceae bacterium | reverse complement strand
GACCTGCTCTCGTATCTTCCCGATCACGTCGACGCCGAGCCGGCCCGGCTGGCCACCGATGACCTCGCAGACCGGCGCTGCCCGGAAGCGGGGGACCTGATCCCGCCGTCGTCGACCGGCAGCTACGACGTTCGTGAGGTCGCCGCAGCGATCGTCGACGACGGCTCGATGCTCGAGCTGCGCGACCGATGGGCAGCCAACGTCGTCACCGCCTTCGCCACGATCGACGGGCGGCCGGTGGGCATCGTGGCCAACCAGCCGATGATCCTCGCAGGCACACTCGACATCCCAGCGTCGCAGAAGGCCGCCCGGTTCGTCGCGCTGTGCGATGCGTTCAACCTCCCGATCATCACGCTCGTCGACACGCCGGGTTTCTACCCCGGCAAGGACCTCGAATGGCGCGGGATGATCCGCCACGGCGCCCAGCTCGTCTACGCGTACGCCCGTGCGACGGTGCCCCGCATCTGTGTGATCTTGCGCAAGAGTTACGGGGGCGCCTACATCGTGATGGACTCCAAGACGATGGGCAACGACCTGTGTCTTGCGTGGCCGTGGGCCGAACTCGCCGTGATGGGTGCGGGGCAGGCCGCGGCGATCCTCCAACGGCGCGCCACGCCGGAGGAACGCGCCGCATTCGAAGCCGACTACACCGAGCGCCTGCTCAATCCGTACGTGGCAGCCGAGCGCGGACTCGTCGATGCCGTGATCGATCCTGCCGACACACGAGTCGAGATCGTGGCGGCCCTCGAACTGCTGCAGGACAAACGCGAAGCGCTCGGTGGGCGCAAACACGGCAACAGTCCCCTCTGAGCCGACTGCGGTTGCGCTCGGACCGGGTGCTGCACACTAAGTTGACGGAGCGGTCGGGGAGGAACCTCCTGCCGCACGACCCCCAAGAGTTCGCGCCACGAGAGGAAGCCACGTGCCCGACACGATCACCATCACCGACGACCGTACCGGCAAGACGGTCACCGTCCCGATCGAAGGAGGGGTGTTCTCGTCCGCAGCGCTTCGCCAGCTCGATCCATCGCTCTACTGCTACGACCCTGCGTACCTGTCGACGGCGTCGTGCAAGTCTGCGATCACCTATCTCGACGGTGACGCCGGCATCCTCCGGTACGGCGGGTACCCGATCGAGCAGCTCGCCGAGCACTCGACCTACCTCGAAGTGGCATATCTCCTCCTGAACGGGGAGCTTCCGGACAAGCAGCAGCTCGAACAGTGGGTGTTCGACGTGACCCACCACACGTTCATCCACGAGAACATGCGCAAGCGCTTCGTCGACGGCTTCCACTACGACGCTCATCCAATGGGGATGTTCACATCGGCCGTGGCCGCCCTCGGCACGTTCTACGAGGGAGCCAAGGACATCCACGATCCCGACGCTCGTGACCGCCAGATTCTCCGATTGATCGCGAAGGCGCCGACGATCGCGGCGATGTGTTATCGCTTCTCGGTCGGCCTTCCGTTCAACCAGCCCAACAACGACCTGTCGTACCCGGCCAACTTCCTCAACATGATGTGGAAGATCGGTGACTATGAGGTCGATCCGGCGCTCGAGCGGGCCATGGAGGTGCTGTTCATCCTGCACGCCGACCACGAGCAGAACTGTGGGACGACGGCGATGAGGGTGATCGGATCGAGCCAGGCCGACCCCTACTCGTCCGCCGCTGGAGCCGCTGCCGCGCTCTATGGCCCACTGCACGGCGGCGCGAACGAAGCCGTGGTTCGCATGTTGACCGAGATCGGTTCGATCGACAACGTCGCGGCCTTCGTCGATTCGGTCAAGGCCGGCGAGGGACGACTCATGGGGTTCGGGCACCGCGTCTACAAGAACTACGACCCGCGCGCCCGGATCATCAAGAAGGCCGCCTACGACGTGTTCGAGGTGACCGGCAAGAACCCGCTGCTCGACATCGCTCTGGCACTGGAGGAGACCGCGCTGTCCGACCCGTACTTCCTCGACCGCAAGCTCTATCCGAACGTCGACTTCTACTCGGGCCTGATCTACCAGGCGATGGGGTTCCCGGTCGAGATGTTCACGGTGTTGTTCGCCATCCCGCGCATGTCGGGATGGCTGGCGCACTGGCAGGAACTCCTCAATGACCCGGAGCAGAAGATCTCGCGGCCGCGCCAGTGGTACAGCGGCCCCGACGAGCGCGATTACGTCCCACTGACCAGCCGCTGACCGTCGGGAATTGCAGCAGGGGTCTGACCCCTGCTGCAATTCGATCAGATCGCGTCGATGACGGCGTTGAAGGTCTGGCTCGGTCGCATCACCGCGGTGGCCTTGGCGGCGTCGGGGGCGTAGTAGCCGCCGATGTCGGCCGGCTGGCCTTGGGCCCCAAGCAGCTCGTCGACGATCGCCTGCTCATTGGCCGACAGCTCGGCGGCGATCGGCGCGAACCTCGCCGCCAACTCGGCGTCGAGGCTCTGCGCGGCGAGTTCCTGCGCCCAGTACAGCGAGATGTAGAAGTGGCTGCCGCGATTGTCGATCTGACCGAGGCGGCGCGCCGGCGACTTCCCGTTCTCGAGCAGCTGGCCGGTCGCGGCGTCGAGCGTGTCGGCGAGGATCTGCGCTCGAGCATTGCCGGTCACGTTGGCCAGGTGTTCGAACGACACCGCCAGTGCGAGGAACTCACCGAGCGAATCCCACCGCAGGTAGTTCTCCTTGACGAGCTGCTGCACGTGCTTGGGCGCGGAGCCTCCGGCACCCGTCTCGAACAGCCCTCCGCCGTTGAGGAGCGGAACGATCGACAACATCTTGGCGCTCGTCCCCAGTTCGAGAATCGGGAAGAGATCGGTGAGGTAGTCGCGCAGTACGTTGCCCGTCACCGAGATCGTGTCGAGCCCCTCGCGTGCCCGGTCGATCGAGAACTGCGTTGCGACCGCGGGGGCAAGGATCTCGACCTCGACACCCGTGAGGTCGTGATCACCCAGGTACTGAGTGACCTTCGCGATCAGCTGCGCGTCGTGCGCCCGGGTCGAATCGAGCCAGAACACCGCCGGGGCACCAGTGGCACGGGCCCGATCGACGGCGAGGCGCACCCAGTCGCGAATCGGCTCGTCCTTGACCTGGCACATCCGGAAGATGTCGCCGCCCTGGACCGACTGCTCCATCACGGTGTCGCCGGAGGACACGTCGACGACGCGAATCGTGCCCGAGCCAGGCGCCTCGAACGTCTTGTCGTGGCTCCCGTACTCCTCCGCCTTCTGGGCCATCAGCCCGACGTTGGGCACGCTGCCCATCGTCGACGGATCGAAGGCGCCGTTGGCGATGCAGTCCTCGATCACGGTCTGGTAGACGCCCGCGTAGCTGCTGTCGGGAATGACCGCCTTGGTGTCCTGCTGTTCACCTGCCGCGTTCCACATCTGTCCGGACGTGCGAATCATCGCCGGCATGGAGGCGTCGACGATGACGTCGCTCGGCACGTGCAGGTTCGTGATGCCCTTGTCGGAGTCGACCATCGCCAAGGCAGGGCTCTGCTCGTACACCGCTGCAATGTCGGCTTCGATGGCGGCGCGCTGATCGGCCGGCAGCGTTTCGATCGCACTGAGCACGCTGGCCCATCCGTTCCGGGGGTCGCCCCCGGCCGCCACGATCGTGTCGCCGTGCTTCGCGAAGACGTCGGCGAAGAACACTTCGACCGCGTGTCCGAAGATGATCGGGTCGGACACCTTCATCATCGTGGCCTTCAGGTGAATCGAGAACAGCACGTCCTGTTGCTTGGCCTCGTGGATCTGCTCGGCGAGGAAGGAACGCAGTGCGGCCACGTCCATCGCTGTCGAGTCGATCACCTCGCCGGCGAGCACCGGCACCGACTCCTTGAGCACCGTCACCGCGCCATCGGCGCCGACGTGCTCGATGCGCACCGCGCCGTCGGACGAGACCGTGAGCGACTGCTCGTTGGCGCGGAAGTCACGCGAGCCCATGGTGGCGACGTGGGTCTTCGAGTCGGCCGACCAGGCTCCCATCGAATGTGGGTGCGACTTCGCGTAGTCCTTGACCGCCTTGGGCGCTCGACGATCGGAGTTTCCCTGACGCAGCACCGGATTCACGGCGGACCCCATCACGGTGCCGTAGCGGGTACGCACCTCGAGCTCATCGGGAGTCGACGGCTCGTCTGGGTAATCGGGAATGTCGTAGCCCTTTGCCTGCAGCTCGGCGATCGCTGCCTTCATCTGCGGCACCGAGGCCGAGATGTTCGGCAACTTGATGATGTTCGCCTCGGGTGTCAGCGCCAGCTCGCCCAGTTCCGCGAGGGCGTCGCCGATGCGCTGCTCGGGGGTGAGCCGCTCGGGGAACGTTGCGATGATACGCCCCGCGAGGGAGATGTCACGGGTCTCGACGCCGACGCCCGCAGCACCCGCGAAGGCCTCGATGATCGGCAGGAACGAGTACGTGGCGAGCGCGGGCGCCTCGTCGGTGAACGTATAGATGATGGTGGACTGGGTCTCGCTCATGGCTACCTGCTCGCTCGGGTCGACTTGTCTACAACTTGTCTACACTGTAGCAAGCCGTCGGGACTCCCGGCACAGAACACCGCTCCACCGGACACCCTGCGCGACCAGGCTCTATTGTCGACACCGATGGACTTCGACTGGACGCCCGAACAGAACGCCCTCCGAGAGCATGCTCGCAAGGTCGCTGCCGCGGCGGTCGAGCGCTACGGACGACACAACGATTCGTGGATCAACGGGTTCTCGAAGGACTTCGCGCGAGAGATGGCTGCGCATGGTTGGATCGGCATGACGTGGCCGACCGAGTTCGGCGGCGGCGGGCAACCCGCGATCAACCGCCTGATCGTCGGTGAGGAGTTGATCGCGGCCGGCGCCCCGATCGCCGCGATGTGGTTCGCCGACCGGCAGATGGGCCCGACGCTGATCCACTACGGAACGCCGGACCAGCAAGCAGAGTTCCTGCCCGGGATCCTGTCCGGCGAGACCACGTGGTGCATCGGCATGTCGGAGCCGGACTCCGGATCGGATCTGGCCTCGCTCACCACCAGCGCCGTGCGCGACGGGGACGACTTCGTGATCAACGGCCAGAAGATCTGGACGAGCTTCGGCGAACTCGCCGACTACTGCTATCTCATCTGCCGCACCGATGCCGACGGCCCCCCACACAAGGGCATCAGCGAGATCATCGTCCCGATGGACACTGCGGGCATCGAGGTGCGCCCGATCACCGACATGACGACCAATCGCCACTTCTGCGAGGTGTGGTTCACCGATGTTCGGGTTCCGGTCGCGAACCTCGTGGGCGTGGAAGGCAACGCCTTCAAGCAGACGATGGCGCAGCTCGAACACGAGCGCGGCGGCATCGACCGCCTCGTCTCGAACCAGGCGCTCTACGCGCTCGCACTCGAACGGGCCGATCGCGGTGATGCCCGTGTCAGGCAGGAGATCGCGACGATCGAGTCCGGCTACCGCATCGGTCGGATCCTGGTGACCCGCGAGGTACTGCGCCAGGCACCCGCCGGCTTCTCGGCCGCGACGAAGTGTTTCTGCACCGAGCACGAGGTCCGCGTCGCCACGTTCGTCGCGTCGACGTTCGGCGCCGACGCGATGCTCTGGGACGACGTGACCCATGGGCTCGTGTACGCCCCCGGCTACACGATCATGGGGGGCACGTCGAACATCATGCGCAACATCCTCGGCGAACGCGTGCTCGGTCTGCCCCGCGAGCCGCGCTGAACGCGTGTCCGGGGTACGAGCGCACGCGGGTCGCCGCTGTACCCTCGGGAGATGAACGGCCACGCCTCGCGCACCCACCTCGCGATCTGGACCGAGCGGACCACCGGTGGCGTCGAGGGCTGAGTTCGTCGGCTACGAAGTCGGTGGCGCCGATCTCGGTGCACTGTTCTGGAGCGGGCTCGTCGGTGCTCCCACCGTTGTCGCCGTCCACGGCATCACGTCGAACGCATGGGCCTGGGATCCGTTGGCGCACCATCTTGCGGGCGCTGCCGATCTCATCGCCGTCGACCTGCGTGGTCGCGGACGCAGCTTCGAGGCGCCGAGGCCGTACGGCATCGAGCAACACGCGGCGGACGTTGCCGAGATCGTCGAGCAGCTCGGCGGGCCGCTCGTGCTGGTCGGCCATTCGATGGGCGCCTTCGTCGTCGAGACGGTGGCGGAACGACGGCCCGAACTGGTCCGCGATCTGCTGCTGGTCGATGGAGGCACCCCACTGCGCGCACCGCTCGACGGTGACGTCGACTCGGCACTCGAGCGCATGCTCGGTCCGGGCATCGAACGGATCCGTACGGTCTGGCCCGACCGCGTGTCGTACCACTCCATGTGGGCCGGACATCCAGCGTTCAGCGAGGGGATCAGCCCCGACCTCGAACGCAACCTGCTCGCCGAGCTGATCGAGGTCGACGGCGGCTTCCGCGTCGCCGTCAGCGAGTCGGCGGTGCGCACCGACGGCCGCGACCTGCTCGCGAACGACGACGTCCGATTCCTCCTCGACCGCCGGGAACGACAGACGACGATCGTGCGCGCCGAGTTCGGCATGCTCGGCGGTCCTCCCCCGTTCATCACCGACGATGTGCGAGCCCGCTACCCGCAGCACCGGTGGATCGACGCTCCGGGCCGCAACCACTACACCGTGATCAACAGCGCGGCCGGCGCATCGCTGGTGGCGCAGACGCTACGCGACATCCTGATCGACTGACGGGACCACAGGCATGCAACACGTCCAGTTCGGCCGAACCGGTTTGAAGGTGTCGCGCCTGTGCCTCGGCACGATGACGTTCGGCTACCAGAGCGACGACGACACCTCGTTCGCCGTGATGGATGCCGCCGCCGAGGCCGGCATCACCTTCTTCGACACCGCCGACGTCTATCCCAACGGTGCGCCGCCCGAGCACTTGGGTCGTACCGAGGAACTGATCGGCGAGTGGATGCACGGCAAGCGTGACCGGTTCGTCGTTGCGACGAAGTGCTTCTTCCAGACCGGCCCGATGCCGTGGGAAGCCGGCAACAGCCGTCAGAACATCCTGCGATCCGTCGAGGCCTCGTTGCGGAGGTTGCGCACCGATCACATCGACCTCTACCAGGTGCACTCGTGGGACCCGATCACACCGATCGACGAGACCTTGCGGGCGATGGATGACCTCGTGCGCTCCGGCAAAGTGCGCTACGTCGGCTGCTCCAACACGCTCGCCTACCAACTCGCCCGATCGGTCGGGCGCAGCGAGGTGCTCGGCGTCTGCCGATTCGAGAGCGTGCAGCCCCGCTACAACCTGCTCTTTCGCGAGAACGAACGCGAGCTGTTCCCCCTGTGCGCCGAGGAGCAGATCGCGGTGATCCCCTACAACCCGCTCGCTGGTGGACTGCTCACCGGCAAGCACCGCCCCGGGGCGCCGACCGAAGGGACGCGGTTCACGCTGGGTCACGCCGGAGCGCGCTACCAGGAGCGCTACTGGCACGAGGCGATGTTCACGACGGTCGCCGAGTTCCAGCAGATCGCCGAGGACGCAGGGATTCCGATGACGACGCTGGCGGTCCGGTGGGTGCTGGCCAACCCGGTGGTCACCGCTGCGATCCTCGGCGCTTCGCGCCCTGATCAGCTCGCCGCGTCGGTGGCAGCGCTCGACGCACCACTCGATGACGAGCTGAAGCACCGCCTCGACGAGCTGACCCACGAGTACCGATTCGGCGACCACCCCCGCTGAGGGTGACCTCACGCCCCGGCACCGTGTGTCGGCGGCCGAGGTTGCTACGGTGCGACCAACACGTCGACGAAGAAGCGAGGGAGAGATGTACGGCAGCATCGTGGTGGGCACCGATGGATCACCAACGGCATCCAAGGCGGTCGAACACGCAGCCTCGCTCGCGGCGGCGACAGGAGCTCGCCTCCACGTCGCGATGGTCACGCCGTCGATTCCCGTCGTCGTCGCACCCGACATGCTGATCGCGTCGGCCGAGTGGACCGACGCCACGAACAAGGCGACGCTGACAGCGCTCGACGTGGCCGCCGAGATCGGAACGAAGGCAGGCGTCGAGGTGACGACGCATCAACTGTCGGGCGACCCCGCTGACGCACTGCTGGCGCTGTGCGACGACATCGATGCCGATCTGCTCGTCATCGGCAGCCGGGGAATGCAGGGGGCGCGGCGCTTCTTCCTCGGCAGCGTCTCGAGCCGGTGCGCCCATCACGCCAATCGGACCGTCCTCATCGTCCACACCGACTGACGTGTCCATGCCCAACGCACTGCCCGACGCCACCGAACTCGCGGCGCTCGTACGATCCGGCCAGGCGTCGCCCGCCGAACTCGTCGACGAGGCGATCGCCCGGGTGGAGCGGCTCGACCCCGCCATCAACGCCGTGATCCACGAGCGGTTCGAGGCAGCCCGCTCCGAGGCACGGGGCGACCTGCCCGACGGGCCGTTTCGAGGTGTTCCCTTTCTCGTCAAGGACCTCGGCTGCGAGATGGCCGGCGAGCCGCACACGCAGGGCAACCGCGCACTGCGCGACGCCGGCGTGCGAGCGAAGGCCGACTCGTACCTCTACCAATCCTTTCGGGGCGCCGGGTTCGTGACGCTCGGGCGCACGAACACGCCAGAACTCGGTGGCACGATCACGACCGAGCCGGATGCCTTCGGCCCGAGCCGTAATCCGTGGAACACCGATCACTCGACCGGCGGGTCATCGGGAGGTTCTGCTGCTGCCGTGGCAGCAGGAATGGTGCCGGTCGCCCATGCGAGCGACGGTGGCGGTTCGATCAGGGTGCCCGCCAGCGAATGCGGCCTCGTGGGGCTCAAGCCGAGCCGTGGCCGGATCTCGCACGGCCCGGCGATCGGCGAAGGGTGGGCTGGTGCCACCACCGACGGCGTCGTGTC
>JBGSII010000503.1:0-2117 GCA_041742555.1 Ilumatobacteraceae bacterium | reverse complement strand
CTGGCCGGAGCAGACGAGCGTGCGGCCCCTGACCAGGCCACGCTCGGGAAAGAGTTCGGCGAACGCCCCGGCGACCGGCAGTGTGCGCTCACCCGCCAGCACCAACGGCGCAACACGCTCGGCCAGGTCCGAGCGGGTACTCGGGAGTTCGACAGCGAGTTCCATCCCGGCATCCTATCGAACACATGTTCGAGAGTCCACTGGTTCCCGGACCCCCGATCAGTGAGATGCGGCGTGGGTGGCGAGGAGTTCGTGCATCGCTTCACCGCCGGCGGCACGAGCGTGGGCACCGAGAGCGACGGCATGGTCGTCGTCGAGCACCGCGTGGCCGCCGACCACCACCAGCACGTCAGGGTCGGCCGCACGGGCCGCTGCGCATGCCTGCGCCAATGCCGGGAGGTTGTCCGACGACATCGCCGACAACCCGACGGCCAACAGGTCGCTGGTCTCGCGGATCACGTGGGCGATCGACTCGCTCGGCATGTCGACACCAAAATCCGACACCTCCCACCCTCGCAGACGCAGCAGGTCCCCCAACATCGCAACCGGCAGCGCGTGGAACTCTCCCGCAGGTGCACCGAGTGCCACCACACCCCGCGCTCGACCACGTCGTGTGAAGCGAGGCCCGATCCGTCCGACGATGCGCATCGCGATCCCGGTCGCTCGGTGCTCCACCGAGATGTCGAGTTCACCCGCCGCCCATCGCTCGCCGATGCTCACCATCGCGGGGGTCAGCAGGTCGAGATAGACCTCGTCGAGTTCCGCCCCGGCAGCCATCGCCGCTTCGACGACGCTCCAACTCCCCGGGGCGTCACCTGCGACGAGCCGCGATTCCAGCCTCGCCGCCCAGGGCGCCTTGCGGTTGCGGGCACCCCCCTTGCCGGACGGGCCGGTTGCCGCCGACGCCTCGGCCGCCTGCTGACGGAATCGATCCAACGCCGAACGCTGCACCTGCCACACTCCGCCCGACTTGGCTGCGTCGATCACCCCGAGACGGACGTACCGGTACGCGGTCATGTAGTGGACGCCGAGCTCGTCGGCCGCTTCCTGCAAGGTGAGTACAGCGTCGGTCATGTCATGCCCCCAGCCATCACTGGCGAGCCGACGCTAGAGCCAGCACATCCGGGCCGCCCAACCCTGCTCCGACAAGCGCCGATGGAGCAGCCCGCCGGCGACGCGAGCGGCGTCAGCCCTGCTTCGCGTTCCAGCGCTCGCGGGCGAGTCGCCCGCGATCGAGCAGGTGGGCCGGGACGCGTTTCGCTGCCTCGGAGAGCTCGGCTCCGCCCCCGTCGCTGCCACCCCCGCTCCCCGTCGCCGCCTCGGGCTCGTCGGCCTGGAGGTCCTCGAAGCTGGGCGGCTCGACGCCCGGCTTCCAGTACTGGTAGAGGTCACGGACGATGTCGGCGAGACCCTCCGAGCCGTACCCCTTCTCGAGGTCGACCGTGATGATGTTGCCGTAGACGTGCACGGCCGCGACCTGGCCCGTCGCGAACATGCGGCGTGCGAGCTCGTCGGACGGCGTGGCGCCCCACGCGTCAGCCGCGGAGGCAAAGCGCTCGTGGCCCATGCCGGACAGACTGCGATTGATCTCGAACCGAACGACCCCGCGTGTCGAACTCGGCTTCTCGGTGACGGCGACCAACTGACCCATGGTGACCGAACGCTAGCGCCCAGAGGTGGTCGACGACCCCATCTGAGAGCCGCTCACATCGACCGGTGGACCGTGTTCGCGAGCTGCACGGCGACCAGCCGGTCGTCGGAGGTTCCCCGCACCGCGATCACGGCGCCCTCTCGACGGCTGAGGAGCGCGATCGTGTAGCCGGCGAAGGTGTCGGACCCTGGTGCAAGGAACTCGGCGAGCCCGACGGCGTCCGCGGTCACGTCGCCGACCGGTTCGATCGCGTCACGTCGGAACCAGTCGGACTCGACGACGTCTTCGGTGACGTAGTGGATCTCGGCGATGGAGGACCCGGCGGTGAATCGGCACGCTGCATCGCCGACCACCTCGGCGTTCGCGGCGCCGAAGCCCCCGGCGGCGCTGAACTGCTCGGCGAGCTGGTACTCGGCGAGGCGGGCACACGGGTCGAACGGCGGTGCCTCGGGGAGGGGTGGGAGCG
>JBGSII010000502.1:0-2684 GCA_041742555.1 Ilumatobacteraceae bacterium | reverse complement strand
CCGGTCATGATCCGGATCGCCTCGCCGGGCCCCACCGCCCGAGACGGCGCCACGCCGGCAGCGAGTTCGTCGACGACACGGAGTTCGACCGGAACGCTCGCCACATCGTCGGAGCGAACCGCGTACCCGTCGACCGCGGTGTTGTCGAACGGCGGCACGACCTCCGAGGCGACGACCGCCCCCGCGAGCACCAACCCGGACGCATCGACCCGGTCGACCCTGACGGCTTCGAGCGGCGGACAGGATTCGAGCACCAGCGCCTGGGCATCCTCCAACGGGGTCACGACGGCAAGGTAGCCGACTGCCCGCTCGACGTACACGATGGCAGGGCGCATCGTGTCGTTCGTCTCAGGGCGTGGCGGAGCGCTGCCTCTAGCGTGGGGGTGGTGGCAGACGCGCTGACCCCGTTTCCGTCCGACGGGTACACCGCACGGTGGCACACGTGGGATCACCAGCACCTCGAGACGCTCACGCTGCGTTGGGAGAACGAGGGCTGGACCGCGACCGGCGAGGTCGGCAGGGAAGCCATCACGTACGTGCTCCGGTTGTCGGCCGTCTGGCAGGTGCGCCAGTTCCTGTTGTTCCGGGACCTCGACGAGCCGGACCTCTGGCTCGGCGCCGACGGCACGGGACGGTGGGGCGAGATGAACGGCGCCCACCGCCATGACCTCGCGGGCTGCAGCGACGTCGACCTCGCCGTCACGCCGTTCACCATGTCGGTCCCGATACGGCGGCTCTCACTGGCCGTCGGCCACCGAGCAGATGTGACCGCCGCGGCGATCGACGTCGAGACGCTCGGCATCGAGCCGGTCGTGCACCGATACGAACGTCTGGCGGCACGTCGATTCCGTCGGACGATCCTCGACACCGGTGCCGTCACCGAATTCGATGTCGACGCATACGGCCTCGTCCACGACGCCCACGACGCGTTCCGACGGCGCTGACCCTCGCGCCCGTTGCGACGCCGAGTCCTGTGCGCGTCGGGTTCAGAGGTGGAGGTGCCGGAGGAAGTCGCGCAGATCCCCTGCGAGTTCGGGATTGGCCAGGCCGAGTTCGATCGACGCGGTGAGGAACCCGAGCGGTGTGCCCGTGTCGAGGCGGCTCTCGTCGGCCACGACCGCGTGGAACGGCGCCCGGGCTGCCTGCGCGCGCAGCGCATCGGTCAGCTGCAGTTCCCCGCCGGCTCCGGGCGTGAGCGAATCGATCTCGTCCCACGCGTCGGGGGTGAGGACGTACCGACCGGTGAGGACGAAGTTGCTCGGTGCGTCCTGCGGAGCCGGCTTCTCGACCAGATCGCGAACCGGGATCACGCCATCGTGGTTCAGCGGTCCGGCCGGATCGATCACGCCGTAGGAGCTGACTCGCTCGCGGGGGACGTTCACCACGGCCACGACACTGCCGCCGGTCGCGGCGCACACCCCGTTCATCTGGGCGAGAACCGCCGAACTCGACATCAACTCGTCGGGCAACAGGACAGCAAATGGTTCGTCACCCACCGCCGCACGGGCGCAGCCGACTGCGTGACCGAGCCCCTTCGGGTCATCCTGGTACACGATGTCGACGCGCCAGTCGCGTCCGATGGCGCGCAGCCGCTCGGCCGTTTCCGACTTGCCCTTCGCCTCGAGCGCGTCGAGCAGCGCCTCATCCGACGCGAAGTACGCCTCGAGCGCCGGCTTCGACCGGCTGCTCACGACCACGATGTGGTCGCACCCGGCGCCGAGCGCCTCGTCGATCACGATCTGGATCGCGGGCTGGTCGCCGATCGGGAACAACTCCTTGGGAACGGCTTTGGTCGCGGGGAGGAAACGGGTCCCCAGACCAGCCGCGGGGATGACAGCGCTGCGGACCTGCATGAGTCGGACGATATCCTTCTTCGTCCGATGCCAACCTACGTGTACAAGTTCGTCGACACCGGCGAGACCATCGAGGTCCAGCAAGGCTTCCACGACGACAACCTGACCGAGATCGCCCATCCCGACAGCGGCGAGGTCCTTCCCGTGAAAAAAGTGTTCACGCCCGTCGGCGTCACCTTCAAGGGTTCCGGGTTCTTCAAGACCGACAACCGAGGCAAGAAATCCGCCACGTCGAGCACATCGACGTCGAAGGACTCGTCCTCGTCGTCCGACACGTCGAGTTCGTCGTCGTCCGAAGCGAGCACGAGTTCGTCGCCGACGAAGGCCGACACCTCGGGTTCGTCGTCGAGCGGTTCGAGTTCCTCGGCCGGCAGCTGACGAACCAGTCGAGCGGTCGATAGCGTCGAGCGCGACCGACTCCCTCCCGATCGTCCATCGATCCGAGGAGACACCGATGCACGTCGCATCCCGAGTCCGCTACGTCCTCGCCCGGCGCCCCTGGATCTACTGGGTCGTCGTCGCAGTGTTCGCCGGATTGGCTGCCACGGCGGTCCGGGCCGAACTCGACTCGATCGCCACCGAACGTGACCGCTGGGGGAGCACCAAGACGGTGATGGTGGCGAGTCGAGCCCATGAACCAGGCGATCGCGTCGTCGCGAGGGCCGAAGCACTCCCCCTCGCTGCGCTCCCCGACGGAGCCTTGAGCGAGGTCGCCGACGGCGCGGTCGTTCGCCAGCGCGTCGCAGGTGGCGAGGTACTCACCGATCTCGACGTGAGCAGCCGGGGCGGCCCGGCAGCGCTGGCGGAGGCGGGAACCGTGGTGGTGGCGCT
>JBGSII010000501.1:0-8039 GCA_041742555.1 Ilumatobacteraceae bacterium | reverse complement strand
GCGGGATCTCCGAGACGTTCTTGCCGCCCGCGGTGGCGATGTCGCCCTTGCCGCCACCGCCGCCGCCGACCGCCGTGGCCGCGTCCTTCAGCAGATCCGACGCCGTCCAGCCACTCCCGGGTTCGACGGCAGCCACGAGGCCGACACCACCACTCGTGGTCTCGCCGATCAGAACGACCACGCGAAGACCGGGCTGCTGGCGTACGGCGACGGCGAGCTCGCGGAGGTCGCCAGGGTTCAGACCGTCGACCCGAGTCACCAGAACTCCGTCGTGGGCGATGGCGGCCAGCTCCCCTGCGCGCCCGCGCGCCAGCTGGGCCCGCAGCGCCTTGATCTCCTCCTGGAACGCGCGGGACTCGTCGAGCTTGCGCTGCACGCCGGCGAGCAGCTCGTCGGCCGACGATCCGACCAGTCGGGCAGCGTCGGCGATGATCTGCTCGTCGCGTTGGAGCAGCGCAACGGATGCGTCGCCGGTGATCGCCTCGATGCGACGAAGGTTCGAGCCGATCGACGATTCGCTGACCACCTTGATGGTGCCGATGTCGCCCGTGGCTCGAACGTGGGTGCCACCGCAGAGCTCGATCGACGAACCCGCTTCGAGCACTCGCACGATGTCGCCGTACTTGTCGCCGAAGAACGCGATCGCGCCGAGCGCTTCGGCTTCGTCCTTGGTGGTCTCGAAGTTGCGCGTCGGCGAGTTGTTCAGCGTCTCGGTGTTGGCAAGGCGCTCGATCTCGAGGATCTGCTCGTCGGTCACCGCTTCGTAGTGGCTGAAGTCGAACCGGAGACGATCGGGGCCGACCATCGATCCGGCCTGTTTGACGTGGTCGCCGAGCACCTGGCGCAGTGCGTGGTGCAGAAGATGGGTGGCGGTGTGATTGCGTCGGATGGCGGTACGGCGTTCTGCGTCGATCGCGGCGGTGGCGTGTTGCCCGGCGCTGACGGTCCCAGCAACGATGCGGGCGCGGTGTCGCCGGAGATTCGGCAGCGCGTACGTCGTGTCGAGCACCTCCGCGGTACCGGTGTCGGTGACGATCGTGCCGGTGTCGCCGATCTGGCCGCCTGCCTCGGCGTAGAACGGCGTGCGATCGAGGAACACGTCGACGAGGTCGCCGTCGTCGGTGTCATCGGTGTCGACGGGCACCACCGCGAGCACGCGGCCCTCCGCAACATCGGCTGCGTAGCCGACGAACTCGGTGACACCGAACTGCTCGACGACATCTCGGTACGCATCGAGGTCGATGCCATCGCCGGCACCCTTCTGCGCCGCCTTTGCCCGATCTCGTTGCGCGGCCATCTCGGTGCTGAATCCAGCGAGATCGACGGTCACGTTCCGTTCGGCGGTGATCTCCTGGGTCAGCTCGAGCGGGAACCCGTAGGTGTCGTGCAGCAAGAACGCCGTCGAGCCGGACAGTTCGGTCGGGTCGGACTCGAGTTCGCTGTCGAGGATGCCGAGGCCGTGCTTGAGGGTCTGGCGGAACCGTTCCTCCTCCTTCGTCATCACGCTGACGACGAAGTCGCGGTTCTTGACGATGTCGGGATAGGCGTTGCCCATCACGTCGATGGCCACCTCGGTCAGCCGCGGCATCACCAGCGACTCCGTCCCGAGCAGGTAGGCGTAGCGGACCGCCCGCCTGATGATGCGGCGAAGCACGTACCCGCGAGCTTCGTTGGACGGGAACACTCCGTCGTTGACGAGCATGGCGCCAGAACGCGCATGTTCGGCGAGCACCCGCATCGCGAAGCTGTCGCGGTCGTCGTAGTCACCCACCCGGTAGGACTTGCCGGTGATCGAGCAGGCCTCGTCGATCAGCGGCCGCATCAGGTCGGTTTCCCAGACGGAATCCACCCCCTGGAGCAGAGCCAGGATGCGTTCCAATCCGGCACCGGTGTCGATCGACGGCTTCGGCAGCGCCGTGCGGCTGCCATCCGGCGCCTGGTCGAACTGCATGAAGACGAGGTTCCAGAACTCCATGAACCGATCGCCCGCCGGATCCCCGAGCGGGCCACCGTCAGGACCGAAGGCCGGCCCGCGGTCGATGTGGATCTCGCTGCACGGCCCGCACGGCCCGGTGTCGCCGGCCTGCCAGAAGTTGTCCTTGTCGCCGAGGCGTTGGATGCGGTCCATCGGCACGCCGACGACCTCGTGCCAGATCGCTTCGGCCTCGTCGTCGGATTCGTGCACGGTGATCCAGAGTCGGTCGCCATCGAATCCCCAGCCCCCCGACGCCGGGTCGGAGGTGACGAGGTCCCAACTCCAGGGAATCGCCGACTCCTTGAAGTAGTCACCGAAACTGAAGTTGCCGAGCATCTCGAAGAAGACGAGGTGGCGTTTGGTGCGCCCGACGTCGTCGAGGTCGTTGTGCTTTCCGCCCGCACGAGCGCACTTCTGTGAGCTCACCGCGCGCAGATACGGCGGTTGTTCGTCGCCGACGAAGTACGGTTTGAACGGCAGCATGCCCGCCACGTTGAACAACACCGTCGGGTCGTGCGGGATCAGGCTGGCGGACGGAACCACCGTGTGATCCTTCGCCGCGAAGTAGTCGCGGAAGGAGTCGCGCAGCTGATCGGCGTTCATCGAGGCGGTCATATCCCGGGCGAGCCTATCGACGCCGCTAGCTTGCTCGACCGTGAGTACCGCGCCGGACGACCTGCACGAGTGGATCAGCTTCGAGGATCCCGACGAGCACCGGACGTGGTTGTTCGACGCAACGTTCCTCCGATCGAACTACACGTGCATCTACGGGCGCGGCTGCAAGGGGATCCTCGACCGACCGGCTCCCGAGCTCCAGCTCGGTTGCTGCAGCCACGGCGCCCACTTCGCCGATGCCGACGACGAGGACAACCTGCAGCGACACGCCGACCGCTTGACGCCCGAGCAGTGGCAGTTCCATCGCAAGGGCCACGGCAAGAAGGGATACGTCCAAGACGGTGAGCCCGAAGAAGACGGAACCGTGCCGAGGCTGACGCGGCTCGTGGACGACGCGTGCATCTTCCTGAACCGTGTCGGTTTCGACGGCGGGGTCGGTTGCGCGCTGCACATCGCCGCGCTCGAAGCCGGCGAACGGCCGATGGACTGGAAGCCGTCGGTGTGCTGGCAGGTCCCGATCCGACTCGAGCACTCGACCGACGAATCCGGCCATGTCACCTCACGGTTGCGCGAGTGGAAGCGGCGCGACTGGGGCGCCGGCGGCGATGAGTTCGGCTGGTGGTGCACCGAGGAGCCCGACGCGTTCGTCGGCTCCCAGCCGCTGTACACATCGTCCAGGGACGACATCATCGAACTTGTCGGCGCCCACATCTACGACCTGATGGTCGAGCAACTCGTGCGCCCGAACTGGGTCCCGCTCCCCCACCCGGCACTGCGCCGTCGGTGAGGTCCACCAGGTGGCACGCACATCGTGTGCGTGTCAGTCGTCGAGGTCGTCGTCGTCGTCGAAGGTGACGCCGTACTTCTCAGCGAGCGCGGCGTACTCGTCCTCGTCGTCGTCGTGCGACGACGAAGGAGCCGACCGGTCACCGAAACCCAGATCGAAGGCCCCCGGACCGGACTGCTTCAGTTTTCTCGCCTCTTCGAAACGGCGATGACGACCCTTCTTCACGACAGGGCTCCCACACACTAGAAAGCTGACATTCGGGCACAGGGTAGCGGCGCTGCCTGGGATTTCTCGGCCACCGTGGGAAATGCCGCGAAGACTCCGAGCGACGCTCAGTCGCAGACGGCGTGAAGGCGAAGCCGCCCCTCTGGGTCGAAGGTGAGCCCCGCTTCCCCACCGACGAGACGTCTGATGCCGTCACCGACCAGGTCGTTTCTCCACCCGGTGCCGAGCCGAGCGTCGACATCACCGCGGAGGAACGAGACGATGTCCGCCCGCGTGGCGAGGAGCGCCGGGTCGAGCCGTTCATCCTTCGCCAGCTGTCCCACCCACGCGGAGACCAGGGCAACGGCAGGTCTCATCGTGCGATCGAGGTCGTCCGCAGACGCCGGAGGAGTCGGCGGGGCAACACCTTTGGCCGCGCGCACGGCGTCGAGGATCTCGTCGGCCAGCGCTCCCCGGGAGTGTCGCTCGTCGACCCCACGGGCCTGGGCCAACTCCTTCGCCGATGCCGGCGCCCGCTGCGCGATCCCGAGAACCGCGAGGTCCGGCAAGACCTGACGCACGGGGACGTCGGTGCGCATTGCGCGACGTTCGCGCCACGCTGCCACGCTCTGGGCCACCGCCCGGGCGCTCGGGCGCAACGAACGGGCATCCTTCAGGCGCAACCAGGCGTCGTCGGGGGCGGATCCACTGGTCGGACGGGTCCGAAGTTCCTCGCAGGCGTCCTCGGCCCATCCCAGGCGCCCCGCCTCGGCCAGCTGCGCGACCAGCAGCTCGTGGACCTGCAGCAGATACTCGACATCGACGGCGGCGTACTGACACTGGCTGTCGGACAACGGTCGGCGGAGCCAGTCGGTCAGACGATCGCCCTTGGGCGGCGAGATCCCGACCTCCCCTTGGAGGAGCGACACCAGCGAGGGCGTCCCGTAGCCGACGAATCCAGCGGCCACTTGCGTGTCGAACATCCTCGACGGCACCGAGCCGACGGCGTGCGTCAGCACATCGAGATCCTGCTGGGCCGCATGGATCACGCACAGGGCATCCGAGGAGAACAGTGCGTCGAATGGCGTGACGTCGACGGCGAGCGGGTCGATGAGCGCCAACTCCTGCCCATCCGATGAGCGCCATGCCACCTGCACCAACGCGAGCTTGGGGAAGTACGTCCGCTCGCGGTGGAACTCGGTGTCGAGGGCGTACCTGGGCTGGCCGATCAGCGTCTCGACGAGATCGTCGAACTCGTCCTGGCCGTCGATCCAGCGGTACCCGCCGGAGGCATCAGCCACCGGCGGGACCGTGTCCGGCACCGGTGACGACGTCGAAGCCCGCTGACGTCCAGGCGATCATCCCGCCAGCCACGTTGACGACCTGTCGTCCCTGGCCGCGGAGGAACTCGCAGGCCTGGTTCGATCGGCTGCCGGAGCGACACACGACGTAGGTCGGATCGCCGTCGAACGAATCGACGTTGCCCGGTACGGTCGCGAGCGGCACCAACCGGGCGCTGGCGATGTGGCCCTGCTCCCACTCGACCGGCTCGCGGACGTCGACGATACGCGCCGACGATCCGAGCGCCGCCAGATCCTGCACGGAGATCTCCTCAGCTGTCACGAGACCCAGGGTACCGAGCGAGATCCTCTGGGGTGTTCATGTTGCGCAGCGCGGCGGCATCGAGGTCGACCGCGACGCCCGACAAACGATCGATCACCACGTGCAATGTCCGCTCTCCGCCGCTGAACCAGCGACGGATCGGATCGAGGGTCCGCGGGTGCCAGATCGCACAGGTGGGCTCGATGGCCGAGGTCCGACCGACGATCACGTCGGCGGCGCGATGATCGTGAGCCGAGGTGATCAACGCTGCGAGGTCGCCGCCGGTCAGCGCCGGCAGGTCGCATGCGACGACGAACACACCGGCGATCGAGAGATCCGTGGCTGCGAACAGCTCGAGCGCACCGAGGACACCGCCGAGGGGACCGGATCCGGGGTACCGGTCCGGCAGGACGGGTAGACCGAGCGCTCGGAGTTCGACGGCGTCACCTCCGTATGCGACCACGCTCACGCACCCGGCGTCACGGAGCGCTCCTGCGACCCGGCGGGCCATCGGCTCACCGTCGACGTCGATGAGGGCCTTGTTCCGACCCATGCGCCGGCTGGCACCGCCGGTCAGGACCGCCCCGACGAACGACAGCGACGATTCAACCAGCGGGAATCCCCGTCGGATCGAGTTGGAGCAGGAACGTCCGACAGCGTTCTGCCTCGTCGTCCTCACCGATCTCGGCCGCCATCTCGCCGAGGCCTCGCAGCGAGCGCAGGAATCCGCGGTTGGTCGGCTCCGACCACCGGACGTAGCCGCTGCCACGCCATCCGTTCGCCCGGAGCGTGTCGAGCCCTCGGTGGTAGCCGACCCGATAGGCGGCATACCGTTCGATGGTGTCTCGCCCGAGATCGCCGAGTTCGGCCCAGCCGTCCAGATATCGGGGCGCCGCCGCGACGACCTCGGCCACCGCACGCCGCCGCTGGTCGGCAGGCTGGGCCAACGCCAGTGCGAGTCGTTCCGAGAGGTCGGCGTCGACGCTCGGCAGGATCGTGGAGGCAAGCCCCGACGAGAAGCTGATCGGCTGGTCGCTCACGCGTCCGATCGTAGGGGACCGGTGAGCGCTGGGCCTACAGTTGCGCCGTGCTCGCCCTGACGCTCGACAACGCGGAGACGATCGCGATCGTTGTGGTAACCGCTTTGACCGTCGGAGCTGTGGTCTCGTTCTGGGTGATGAAGTCGATCGTGCAGAAGCTTGCGGTCGCCACGTTGCTCGGCCTCCTGGCGTTCGCCGTGTGGACGCAGCGCGTCTCATTGCAGGAATGCGCCGACAAGGTCCAGGACAACTTCGAGCTGGCCGGCTCCGATCTCGTCGTCACCGACACCGAGTGCTCCTTCTTCGGGGTCACGGTGACCATTTCCGACCCGGGCGCAGACGCCGCGCCTCATGGCGACTGACGCGCCACCGGTGATCGAGTCGCGCGACGGCATCGACGGCCGGACGCTCGCCCGGCTGACGGCCGCCAAGACGGTCACGAACGTCGCGCTGCGTTGGATTCCGCCGTTCCTGCCGACGCTCGAGCGGGCGTTCGGCGCCACGACCACCCAACTCACCACCGTGCTCGGCGTCGGTGAGCTGGCTGGACTGTCGACGATCTTCGTCGGTCGCCACCTCGACCGCGGCCGTGAGCGCGCCGTGATGATCACGGCGCTCGGGCTGGTCGCGACCTCGGCCGTGCTCGCACTCGCAGGAACGCTCGCGACGTTCGCCCTGTCGTTCTTCGTGCTCGTGATCGGCGTCGCGAATCTGACCGTCGCAGGGCACGCGTGGATCAGCCACCGTGTCGACTACCGGTGGCGGGCCCGCTCGATCGGTCTCTACGAGACGTCCTGGGCGATCGCACTGCTCGCCGGCGCGCCGATCGCCGCAGTGCTGATCAACATGTTCGGGTGGAGAGGACCGTTCGTCGCGATCGCCGTCGGGTGCGTCCTCGCCGCGCTCGTGGTCGCGCGGACACTGCCTCCCTACGAGCACCCGCCCGGCCTCCAGGTGGTCGAGATCGTGGACCTCCCGGACGGGGTCGGCGGGGATGCCGGAGTACCCGAGCGCCGGCCGTCGGTGTCGATCACGACTCGCGCCTGGCTCGTGATGATCGGCTCGGCGAGCATCGCGATGGCCGGCCTCGCCGTGTTCGTGATCTCGGGCAGCTGGCTCGACGACGCATTCGGGGTGTCGACCGGCGGGATCGGTGCCGTGGCGATGTTGTTCGGCGCGACCGAGTTGGTCGCCAGTCTCGGCAGCGCCGCGTTCGCCGACCGACTCGGCAAGATGCGCACGACGCTCGCCGGGATCGTGTCGCTCCTGGTCGGGCTGGTCCTGATGCTGAGCGCCGGCGACTCGCTCGCCACGGGCATCCTGGGACTCGTCGTGTTCCTGCTCGGCTTCGAGATCGCGTTCGTCGTGTCGTTGTCGCTGGTCAGCGAGTCGATGCCGAACGCGCGGGGCAACACGCTTGCGGTGAGCAACGCTGTCGGCACCCTGGCGCGGGCCTGCGGCGTGGTGGCGAGCGGTTGGCTCTACGGCATCCACGGAATCGCCGGAACGGCGGCACTCTCCGCAGGGGCCGCCGTCGCCGCCGCCGGATCGCTGATGCTCAGCCGACGGTCCGCGTCGACTCGCCTCTGAGCGACGCCAGGAAGCGTTCCATCGCGCTGACGACGGCGTCGGCATGCGTGTGCGGACCCGCGTGACCCGCCCCCGGGACCATCGCGGAGGCGCACTGCGGAATCATGTCGACCATCCCCGCCATCGCCGTTCGATGGTGCGGCCGGGCCTCCTCGCCGTAGAGCGCGAGGACGGGGACCTCGATCCGCTCGCCGTCCCACGGAGCCCGGCGACGCAGGTCGGCCAG
>JBGSII010000500.1:0-4668 GCA_041742555.1 Ilumatobacteraceae bacterium | reverse complement strand
GCCTGGATCGACACGTCGAGCGCCGACACCGGCTCGTCGCAGATGATCAGTTCCGGCCCGGTCACCAGCGCCCGGGCGATCGAGATGCGCTGGCACTGTCCGCCCGAGAACTCGTGCGGACGCTTGTAGCGCGCCGGGCCGGGATCGATCCCGACCTGGTCGAGAATCCTCGCGACGATGTTCCACTGCTCGTCCTTGTTCTTCGGACCCCACACGTTGAGCGGCTCGGCGACCACCTCGCCGACCATGCGGCGCGGGTTGAGCGACGAGATCGGGTCCTGGAAGATCATCTGGAGCTTCGTTCGTTTCGCCCGCATCGACTCGTGGTCGAGTGCGACGAGATCCTCCCCGTCGAGCACGACCGAGCCACCGGTGGGACGCGGGAGCTGGAGGATCGCCTTGCCCGTCGTGGACTTGCCGCACCCCGACTCACCGACGAGCCCGAGGGTCTCACCACGAGCGACGTCGAAGCTGATGCCGCTGACGGCTTTGATCGTGCGCTTGCCACCGGCCTTGAACTCGACGACCAGGTCGTTGACCTGGAGCAGGACGTCCTCGGCCGGTCGCAGGTGCGCCGTTCCCGACCCCGCCATCAGACCGAGACCTCTTCGGTCGCCCGAAGCCTGCCGATCGCGGCGAGCGCCGGCGGGTACTCCGCCGCGACGTTGGTCTCGAACGCGGCGTCGCCTTCGGGAGTACCGACGGGGAAGTGGCACGCGAAGGTGTGCTTCGGGTCGTCGATCGAACGCAGGACCGGCTCCTCGGTTCGGCACCGATCCTGGGCATACGCACAGCGTGGTGCGAACTTGCAGCCAGGTGGCGGGTCGATCAGGTTCGGTGGCCGTCCGGGGATGGCGATGAGTCGCGTGTGCTTCGCCTGGGTGATCTTGGGGATCGACCACAGCAGGCCCTGGGTGTAGGGATGGTGGAGTTCGCTGAACAGCGTCGCTGTGGGAGCCTTCTCCACGACCCTCCCCGCGTACATCACCATGATCTCGTCGGTCCGACCCGCGACGACACCCAGGTCGTGGGTCACCAGGATCATGGCCATCGCACGATCGCGCTGCTGCTCTGCGAGCAGGTTGAGGATCTGGTGTTGCACGGTCACATCGAGCGCCGTCGTGGGTTCGTCCGCGAAGAGCATCCGCGGACCGCAGGCGAGCGCGATGGCGATGCACACCCGCTGGCGCATACCGCCGGACATCTGGTGCGGATACACGTCGAGGCGCTTCTCTGCCTCGGGGATGTGCACCGACTTGAGGAGCGCGATCGCAACCTCGTTGGCTTCCTTCCGCCCCATGTCGAGGTGGTAGCGCACGTGCTCGGTGAGTTGGCGACCGATGGTCACGACCGGGTTGAGCGAGGTCATCGGATCCTGGAAGACCATCGCCATCTCGGCACCCCAGAGCGCCTTCTTCTGCTTCGCCGACTTGCCGATCATCTCGTCGCCCGCGTAGAGGACGGACCCGGTCGTGGTGGCGTTGGCCGTGGTGTTGAGCCCCATGATCGAACGCGACAACACGGTCTTGCCGGACCCCGACTCGCCGACGACGCCGAGCGTGCGGCCGCGTGCGAGCGAGAACGACACGCCATCGACGGCGCGCACGGACCCGGCAGCGACGGCAAAGTGGGTCTTCAGGTCCTCGACGACCAACAAGGACTCGCCGTCATCGACATGGCGTGCAGGCGCTCGCCCGACGCGGATCTCGTTCTCCATGCTTCCCCTTCTCGTCGCCTGCGCCATCGAGTGGCGTGCGTCACACTAGGCGGCACAGCAGCAGGAGTTCGAACTCACCCCGAAATGCCGTTCCCCGAGGCCGGGTCTCCGGGAACCCCGGTCCCCGAGCCCGGGTCTCCGGGAACCCGGCGCAGCCGGCGAGGGAAGCGCCAGCGACGAGCCGGAGTCGGGCCGACCCAGCGCCCGGCACCGGTGACGTGCCGTGAGGCCCGACCGTCAGTAGCGGTAGTTCTCGGGCTTGAACGGTCCCGACGGGTCGAGGCCGAGGTACTCGGCCTGCTCGTCGGAGAGCTTGGTGAGCTTCACCCCGAGCGCATCCAGGTGCAGGCGGGCGACCTTCTCGTCGAGGTGCTTGGGCAGCACGTACACGCCGAGCGGGTAGTGCTCGGTGTTCTTGAACAGCTCGATCTGGGCGATCACCTGGTTCGTGAACGAACACGACATCACGAAGCTCGGGTGGCCGGTGGCACACCCCAGGTTCACGAGACGGCCCTCGGCGAGGATGATCACCTGGTGGCCGTCCTCGAAGCGCCACACGTCGGTGCCGGGCTTGAGCTCGTCGCGGGTGGCACCGGAGCGGGCGAGGCCGGCCATGTCGATCTCGTTGTCGAAGTGGCCGATGTTGCAGACGATCGCGTTGTGCTTCATCTGGCGCATGTGGTCGGCGGTGATGATGTCTGCGTTGCCGGTCGCGGACACGAAGATGTCAGCGGTCTCGACCACGTCCTCGATCGGGAGCACCTGGATGCCCTCCATGGCCGCCTGCAGTGCGTTGATCGGGTCGATCTCGGTCACGATGACGCGGGCACCCTGGCCCTGCAGCGACTGGACGCACCCCTTGCCGACGTCGCCGTAGCCGCACACGACCGCGGTCTTGCCGCCGATCATGACGTCGGTCGCCCTCGAGATCGAATCGACCAGCGAGTGGCGACAGCCGTACAGGTTGTCGAACTTCGACTTGGTGACCGAGTCGTTGACGTTGATCGCCGGGAACAGCAGCTCGCCGTCGGCCATCATCTTGTAGAGGCGCTTGACACCCGTGGTGGTCTCCTCGGTGACGCCCTTGATGTGGGCAGCCATGCGTGTCCACTTGCCGGGGTCGGACTTGAGGGTGCGCTGGAGCAGGCCGAGCACGATCGCGAGTTCGGGGTTCGACGCCTCGGTGGGATCGGGGACGGCGCCGGCCTTCTCGTACTCGACGCCCTTGTGCAGCAGCATCGTGGCGTCGCCGCCATCGTCGAGGATCATGTTCGGGCCGTCGTACCTGGTGCCGTCAGCAGCGTCCGGCCAGGTCATCATCTCGTCGGTGCACCACCAGTACTCCTCGAGCGTCTCGCCCTTCCAGGCGAACACCGGGACACCCTGGGGGTCATCCGGTGTGCCGTTGGGGCCGACGACGACGGCTGCGGCAGCATGATCCTGGGTGGAGAAGATGTTGCAGCTGGCCCATCGGACCTCGGCGCCCAGTTCGGTCAGCGTCTCGATCAGGACGGCGGTCTGGATCGTCATGTGC
Organism: Ilumatobacteraceae bacterium; assembly: GCA_041742555.1. Classification (GTDB taxonomy): domain Bacteria; phylum Actinomycetota; class Acidimicrobiia; order Acidimicrobiales; family Ilumatobacteraceae; genus Sva-07. The sequence goes on along the minus strand of JBGSII010000500.1, from coordinate 1,417 downwards.
AGCGATCCGGAGATGCGCGCACCCGCGAGCGGCTTGGACTCGCCGTACTCCTTGCGCAGGGCCATCAGGCCGGGCATCTCGTGCTCGGCGAGGATCATCTCCTTGCGGCCGAAGGGCGCCATCGAGAGATCAGCGACTCGGAAATCCCTGCGGGCGGCAAGGGTGGACGTGACAGTGTCGGACATGGGAAAGCCTCCGTGGTTCGTGGGAACCGGGCAGGGGCCTTCAGGCACCGATCGAATCAGCCCGGCGATTCGGTGGAGTGCAGTCTACCGAGGTCGCCGCGGCGTGCGGTTCTACTTCAGGACGATCGCGTACACGTCGAGCAGGTAGTGCACGCTGCCGTAGTGGTTGTACATCTTCACCACGTTCGGCGCGCCCGACTTCGAATACGGGATCAGCGACATGTTCGGCACGACCTCGCCCTCGCCGACGTTGAGGTTCGCCACGAGCGGGCGCGCGACGTCGGCCGGGTAGCCCGTGGGGTACGTCGATGCGGCGACACTCGGGTACACCCGCCGGAGATCGGTGCCCGTCAGGTTGCCGATCAGCGCCGATTGTGCGCTGAGGTCGACACCGGCGCTGGAGGGCAGCGACACCGACTTGGTGAACGCGTCGAAACTCCAGTCCTCGACGGACCCCGTACCGAGCGGCAGGTTGCCGAACACGGCTTCACGGGTGTCGAAGGCACGAAACGGTGTGGTGAGCGGCACGATTCGGCCGGTCGCAGTGTCGGAGGTGTTCGTCTCGAAGTAGCCGAACACATCGACGATCACGTCGGTCTCGCCACCATGGTTGTACACGTAGATGTTCCCGTCGATCACCGGGACCACGGCGAGCACGGTCTTGATCTGGCCGGCGACGACGTTCACGTTCGAGGTTCGAACCGGCGCGACAGGGGGTGCCGGCGCCGCGCTGAGGAACGTTGAGGTGCTGCGCGGCCGGTTGTTCACCGCGGCGATGTTCACCAGTGCGGCCGTGACGGTGCTCCGATTCGGGACCGCCGGGGTGAGCGTCGGCATGTACGAGTTGGCGCCTCTGACCTTCACGGTGCGAACCTGGCCGGCACCGAGCGGGGTGCGGGTCTCACGTGTGTCCACCAGTCGGGCGGGCCCGACCGGCGTGAGCCGTGACCCGCGGGTCGGATACGACGACTTCGAGATGAACCCGTAGACGTCGACGATCACATTGGCGCTCGCACCCGACTTCGGGCCCATCGTGATCGTGACACCGCCATCGGCTCCCAGACCGACGACCGCGAGATTCGACACGTTGCGAGCGGCCGCGAAGTTGACGAGCGACGACTGTGGCCTGGGCGCTGGCGTTCCCGATGGGCGAATGGCGAGCCAGCCGGGTCCCGTCGGATCGACCACGGTCACGGTGGCGACGACCGCGAGCACGTCGGCCGATGCGGCCG
>JBGSII010000499.1:0-7465 GCA_041742555.1 Ilumatobacteraceae bacterium | reverse complement strand
GCCGCCCCCGGGATTCGGCGCACCACCGCCGCCCCCTGCGGGCGCCGTCGCGACGGCGCCGGGGTATCCACCCTACGGCTACGGTGCCCCACCTGTCGGCGGAGAACGAGCGGGGTTCGGAATCCGCCTCGGCGGGTACCTCCTCGACGGCCTGCTGTACGGCCTGCTGAGTTTGGTGTTCCTGATCCCGGCGTTCGTGCTGGGTGTCGGGGCGTTCGACGACTGCTACTCGTTCGAACGATTCGACGGAACCACCGACTTCGAATGCCCCGACGGCATCGATGGTGCATCGCTGGCGGGCGGTATCGCCCTCATGTTGATCGGGTTCCTGGTCGTCGCGTTCATCTACCTGCGTGCGCTCGGCAAGACGGGGCAGACGTGGGGCCGCAAGATCGTCGGCATCAAGGTGGTCGGCGAGACCACCGGGGACCCGATCGGATTCGGCCGAGCGCTCGGACGCCAACTGTTCGCCGGCTTCATCTCCGCGCAGATCTTCTATCTCGGGTACCTCTGGATGCTGTGGGACGACAAGAAGCAGACCTGGCACGACAAGGTGGTCGGCTCGATCGTGGTCAAGGTCTGATCGCGTCCGGTCGCTGATCCGACGAACGAGCGCTGATGGACGTCACCACCGTTGCCGACGATCTCGTGGTGATTCACGACGGCCTCGAGGTGCGCCGCTACGAGGGCTTGGAAGCCGACACCGACAATGACCTCGACGGTGTGTCGGTGCGCACCCTCGGGCGACCGGGTGGCGAGTTGCTGTGCCGCTTCGCGACGGTCAACGATGTCCACTTCGGTGAGACCGAAGCCGGCCGCATCGACGACCTGCGCGAAGGTCCGATCCGCCGGGCCGAACCGGGCGCCGAGCCGTACCCGGAGGTGATGAACCGAGCTGCTGCGGCCGAGATGGAAACGATCGACCCCGTCGCCGTGGTCGTCAAGGGCGATCTGTCCGTCGATGGTGAGCCAGCCGAGTGGGCCGCCTTCGAGGCGTGCTACCGCGCGCCGTTCGGCGACCGTCTCCACATCGTACGAGGCAACCACGATGCGTATCGGCACCAGGCGGAGTACGCAGGCGACGAACGGATCGAGTTGCCCGGGGTGATCGTGGCGCTGCTCGACACCGCGATCCCCGGTGCCACCACCGGCACGATCACCACGGAACAGCTCGAGTGGCTCGACGACCTGTGCAGCACCGCCGACCGTCCTGTCTTCGCGATGGGCCACCACCAGCAGTGGATCGGCGCCGGACCCGCCGCCAAGCGCAGCGACGACTACTTCGGTCTGCATCCGGATGCGAGCGACGCACTCGACGCTCTGGCCGTGCGCCGTCCACAGATGGTCGCCTATTCGGCCGGGCACACGCATCGCCACCGGGTCCGTGCGATGGCTCGTTCGGGGGTCCCGTCGATCGAAGTCGGATGCACCAAGGACTTTCCCGGAACCTGGGCCGAGTACAGGGTGCACGAGGGCGGGATCACTCAGGTCGTGCAACGCATGTCGAGCCCCGATGCGCTGGCCTGGAGCGAGTCGTGTCGCGGCCTCTACAGCGATTTCGGCATCGACTACGGCACCTACGCGCTCGGCGCGCTCACCGATCGGTGCTTCACCATTCCCTTGCGCTGAAGCGTCCCGGCGGTGGCCAACGCCGCGCGCGCACTGCGACCGACCAGAATATTTCGGCAGGCGGGGTCGACCGAGTTGTGACGAGCCTCGCGAACCGGTCAGACTGCCGAGCCATGACTGCCGCTCTTCCCGCCTCATCGCTCCCGAACTCCGGGACGCTGCTCGATCTCCTCCACAAGTCGAGGGTTCGCGACGCCATCGCCGTGGTCGGCTTCGCGCTGTTCACCGCGCTCGCAGCTCAGATTTCGATCCCGCTCGGGTTCACCCCGGTACCGATCACCGGTCAGACCTTCGCCGTGCTGCTCGCAGGTGGCGTACTCGGAGCCAATCGAGGGGCGCTCTCGATGGGGCTCTACGTGGCGCTCGGCGCGATCGGCCTACCGTTCTACGCCGACGCGTCGGGCGGCTGGACCGTGGCGACCGGCGCCACCGCCGGCTATCTCGTCGGCTTCATCGTTGCCGCCTTCGTGGTCGGCAAGATGGCCGAGCACGGCCAGGACCGCAAGCTGTCGACCTCGCTCCCGGCGTTCGTGGCCGGCTCGTTGATCATCTACGGCTTCGGCGCCACGTGGCTGGCGATCGATCTCGGAATCCCGCTGACGGCCGATGCCGGTGAGCCGAGCGCCATCGCGTTCGGCGTGGCGCCGTTCATCGTCGGCGACATCATCAAGGCGCTGCTGGCCGGTGCGATCCTGCCCGCGGCCTGGATCCTCGCCGAAGAACGCCGCTGACCACGACGCGTGCCAGCCACGCGACCGATCAACGGCCCGCGATGAGCGAAACGTGCCGTATGCGGTGCCTTCGCTCATCGAAAGGCAGAAACACCAGCGACCGATGAGCGAAACGTGCCGTATGTGGTGCCTTCGCTCATCGCGGCGTCGATGGCATCCGCGAACTCTGTGACAGGCCCTTGTCATAGTGGACGGTATGGAGATCGCAGTTCTCGTCATCGCCGTGGCCCTTGCCGTCGGGGCCGTCGTCGGTGGCTACCTCCTGGCGCTTCGCCGGGCCGAAGCCGACGTGCAGGCGCGCATCGACGAGCAGGCCGCAGCCAACGAATCCCTGCAACTGGCGGTCGACGCCGCCGTGCGAGGAGCGGTAATCGAGGCGCGGTTGCAGGCGACAGCGGAACGCGATGCGGCCGTCCAGGCGGCCCTCGAACAGACGGCGATCATGCAGCGAGAGCAATTCGCCACCATGACGCAGACCGCACGCGACCAGACCACATCCGAACTTGCCTCCAAGAAGGACGTGATCGACGCTCGGCTCGACCAGGTGCACGCCGAGATGCGGTCGGAACTCACCAAGCTCAGCGAGATGGTCACCACGCTCGGGCGTTCGAGCGCCGAGAACTTCGGGCAGGTCACGTCGTCGTTGCAGGCCCATGCCGAGATCGCCAACACCCTCGCCGACTCGACGCGAGCGCTGCGTGAAGCCCTCGCCAACCCGCAGGCGCGCGGCCAGTGGGGTGAACGAATGGCCGAGGACGTGCTGCGGCTCGCCGGGTTCGTCGAGAACGTCAACTACGTCAAACAGACGCAGATCGAGGGTGGCACGGGCCGGCCCGACTACACGTTCCCGATGCCGAAGGGACATGCGCTGTACATGGACGTCAAGTTCCCGATGGCGTCGTACCTGCGCTACCTCGAAGTCGGCACCAACGCCGAACGCGACGTTCATCTCAAGCGCTTCCTCGCCGACGTGCGCCTGCGCGTCAAGGAGTTGGCCAAGCGCGATTACGCCGGTGAGAGCGACACGCCATCGGTCGACTACGTGCTGCTGTTCATCCCCAATGAGCAGCTCACCGGGTTCATCCACGAGCACGATGCCGGCCTGATCGACGAGGCGATGGGTCAGAAGGTCGTGCTGTGCTCGCCGCTCACGCTCTTCGCCTTCCTCGGCGTCATCCGCCAGGCGTTCGACAACTTCATGATCGAGCGCACCAGCGACGAGATCCTGCAACTGCTCGGCACATTCAGCGCCCAGTGGCGCAAGTACAACGAACAGGTCGACGCGGTCAAGAAGCGGTTTGACCAGGTCGACCGGGCCTTCGAGCAACTCACCGGACCGCGCCGTCGCCAGCTCGAGAAGCCGCTGCGCCAACTCGACGAGCTGCGACTCGCCCGCAATCTCCCCGTCGACGGGGAGCTGTTCGCCACACCGATCGCGTCCGAGGTCGACGCCGACGACGACGCCGAGACGCCACCCGGTGGCACGATCCGGATGCTCGGCGCATGACGCAGCCGGTTCGGACTGATTGAATCAGGCCCGTGAGCCAGCCCGCGTTCGACTTCGGCGACGACGAACTCGACGACGGAGCCAACCCGACGTATTCGGTCGGTGAACTCGCCGAGGCGATCAACGACGCCTTACGCCGCGGGTTCTCCGATGGGGTCTGGGTGCGCGGCGAGATCACGGGCTGGAGCGACCGCGGCCAGCACGCGTACTTCACGCTCGTCGACGACGACGGCACCAAGGCAGCACTCAACGTGCAGTTCTTCGCCAACGCGCGCATGCGCTTGCGACCGATATTGCAGAAGCATCGGCTGCGGCTCGCCGACGGCATGAAGGTGCGGGTGTTCGGCTACCTCGACTACTACGCCCCGAACGGCCGGATCGGTCTCAAGATGACGGGCATCGACCCCAAGTACACGCTGGGCGACATCGCCCAGTCGCGTGACGAGGTGATCCGACGCCTCGTCGCCGACGGCCTGCTCGATGCCAACAAACGCCGGCCACTGTCACCGATCCCCTTGCGCGTCGGGGTGGTCGCGAGCGTCGGGACCGCCGCATGGCACGACTTCCACGACGAACTCCACCGCAGCGCTCTCGGGTTCTCGCTGACGGTGATCGACACCCGAGTTCAGGGCGAGTTCGCCGAGGAGATGGTCGCCGCGGCCATCGTCACGTTGTCACGGCGCATCGATCTCGACGCGCTGGTCGTCATCCGTGGTGGCGGCGCACGCAACGAACTGGCCGTGTTCGACGCCGAACGCATCGCCCGTGCGATCGCGTCGTCGCCGCTTCCGGTCCTCACCGGGCTGGGCCACGAGGTCGACCGCAGCGTCGCCGACGAGGTCGCTCACACCACGCTCAAGACGCCCACCGCCTGCGCAGGCGAGTTGATCGCGAGGGCAGCCCGCTACAGCGCCGAGACCGAGGCCGTCTACGCGTCCATCCTGCGCGAGAGCCACCAGGCCCTCACCGCTGCGACCACCGAACCGTCCGAGACCGCACACCGCATCGCCCGACGAACCCACGCCGCGGTCGAGCGAGCCGACGAACGGCTCGGAGTGCGCATCGCCACCCTCACTCGTGCTGCGCCAGCGTGTCTCGCTCGCTCCGATGGCCGCCTCCTCGAGACGCGGCAACGGGTCCTCACCCGCGCCGACACGATCATCGAACGCTCGAGCAGCCGCCTCGACGTCGTTGCCGCGCGAGTCGCCGGCCTCGACCCCGCCGTGCAACTCGCCAGAGGCTGGTCGATCACCCGCGACGCCACCGGTCGCGTGGTCCGCTCGGTCGACGATCTGAACCCCGACGACGCCGTCACGATCGCCGTCGCCGACGGCATCATCTCGAGCACCGTCACCAACACGAACAGGACCGCTTCATGAACGACACCCCCGGTTATGCGGACGCCCTCGCTGAACTCGACTCGATTCTGCACGAGCTCGAAGGCTCGGACGTCGACGTCGACCATCTCGCCGACCGTGTGGCACGTGCATCGGAGCTGATCACGCTGTGCCGGACGAAGATCTCCGCTGCCCAGCTGCGTATCGAACAGGTCACCGCCGACCTCGACGCCGTCGGCGACACCGACTGAGTGTTACATCTGGGGTCTGACCCCAGATGTAACAGTCGACACGCCACCGAGGTGATCGACCAGGTCTCGGCGCACACCGGGGCATGCGCGAGAGCGCAGCGGTAACCTGCGAGGAGATGCCTGGAACCGCTCCGACCAGCCTCCGTTCGATCGCCGACCGGGTCGAGGCCCGCCTCGACGAGCTGCTGAGCGCCGAACGGGAACGCTGGGCAGCGTTCGACGCCGACCTCGCACATCCGATCGACGAGATCCGCCGGCTCGTACTATCGGGCGGCAAACGTCTTCGCCCCGCCTTCACCCACTGGGGCTATGTGGGCGCCGGTGGCGGTACCGGCGACCAGATCGACGTCGACGCGGGGGCTGCATTCGAACTGATGCATGCCTTCGCCCTCTTCCACGACGACGTCATGGACGATGCCATCACGCGGCGGGGACAGCCGACGACCCACACGGTGGCCGCCGAGCAGCATGCCGCGGCGGGCTGGGCGGGTGAGTCGCGCCGCTTCGGTGAGGGCGTGGCCATCCTCGTCGGCGACCTTGCGTTCGTCTACGCCGATCGGCTGATGGAGGGCGCCCCGCCGGAGGCGATGCGGATCTGGAACGAGCTGCGTGTCGAACTGAACATCGGCCAGTACCTCGACATCCTCGGTTCGGTGCAGAGCATCCGCGATGTCGAGAAAGCCGAGCGCATCTGTCGGTACAAGTCGGGCAAGTACACGATCGAGCGACCGCTGCATCTCGGCGCCGTCCTGGCCGCCCCGCACCGGGAGGACGAGCTGCTCGCACCGCTCAGTGCGTACGGCCTCCCCCTCGGCGACGCATTCCAGATGCGCGACGACGTCATGGGCGCGTTCGGCGACGAGAGCCTCACCGGCAAGTCGGTCGGTGGAGACCTCCGCGAAGGCAAGCCGACACCGCTGCTGGCCCGGGCGGTCCGCCGGGCGACCCCAGAGCAACTCGCCGTGCTCGACGACGTCGGTGCGCAGGGTCTCGACGGCGACGGCGTCGCCAGGATCCAACAGGTCATCGTGGAGACCGGCGCTCTCGCCGAGCTCGAGGAGCACATCACAACGCTCACCGAGACCGCGATCTCCGCCATCGAGGTGGCCCCGATCACCGAGGCCGCGAAGACCGAGCTCGTCGCACTCGCCGAGTACGTGAGTTGGCGGACCGTCTGATGCTCGGCGAACCAGCGGAGCCAGCCAGATGAGAGTCGTTGTCGTCGGTGCCGGGCTCGGCGGGCTCTCTGCGGCAGCCCATCTGATCGGCGCGGGTCACGACGTCACGATCGTCGAACGCGACGCCATTCCCGGAGGCCGCGCCGGGATGATCACCCAGCACGGCTTCCGACTCGACAACGGGCCCACCGTGCTCACGATGCCGAACCTGCTCGAGGACGCCTTCAACGCGGCCGGTGCCGAGATGAAGGACTTCGTCACGATCAATCCGGTCGACCCGATGTACCGAGCGGTGTACGCCGACGGCTCGACGTTGTTCGTCCGCCACGGTCGCGAGGCGATGGCACAGGAGATCCGGCAGTTCTCCGGGCCGAAGGACGCCGAGGCATTCGGCCGGTTCTGCACCTGGCTCGAGCGGCTCTACCGCGCCGAGATGGATTCGTTCATCGACGCCAACTTCGACTCACCGCTCGACCTGATCAGACCGTGGAAGTCCGGGCTCGAGCTCGTCAAGCTCGGCGGCTTCGGCAAGCTCGGCAAGAAGGTCGCGTCGTTCTTCGACGACGAGCGCTTGCAGCGAATCTTCAGCTTCCAGTCGATGTACGCCGGGCTCGCGCCGTACGAAGCGCTCGCGTTGTACGCCGTGATCACCTACATGGACTCCGTCGAGGGCGTGTTCGTACCCGAAGGCGGGATGCACATGATGGCCGCCGGCCTCGCCGAGGCGGTCACGGCGGCCGGCGTCGACGTCCGATACTCGTCGCCCGTCACCCGCATCCTGCGTGCGCCCGGCGGCGCGGTCACCGGTGTCGAGATCGACGCGTCCGAGCGG
>JBGSII010000498.1:0-3694 GCA_041742555.1 Ilumatobacteraceae bacterium | reverse complement strand
CGTGTAGCCGCCCCCACCCAGGATCGCGTCGGCGGCGCGTCGCAGGCGCAACGCATCGAGCGGCTTCACCAGCCACCCCTCGGCGCCGCTGCGTCGGGCCAGGTGGAGGTCTGCACGACGGTCGAGCAACATCAGCACCGGCACATGACCGATCACCCCGGCCGACTCGTCGAGCCGAAGCGACATCGTGACCGCCATCGCGCCCATCGAGCCGACCTGGAGGTCGAGGATCGCGAGGTCGGGCATTCGCTCGGCGACCTGACCGGCCACGGCACGCCCCTCACGGCACACGGTGAAGTGGACGTCGTCGTCGCCGAGTGCGGCGGTGACCTCGTCGACGATCCAGTCGGCATCGGTGGCAAGCAGGATGTGCACGACCCAGACGCTACCCGTCGACGACCGGATGATCGAAGAGGTGCCCAGCGATCACCAGGATTCCGTCGAGGTCGTGCACGTCGCTGTCGAGCAGCGGCAACACGGTCAGCCGGTCGCCACCCACGATCTCGGAGAGCGGCAGGATGACCTCCAATTCGAGATCGCGCATCGTGCGCAGTGCCGCGACGTTGTCCCACAGCGCGCCGAGCGCCTCGTCTCCGATCTGCCGCGCTGCGCTCGCGGCGATGGACGCATCGGCCGCGGACCCCTCGCCGAACTTCGGGTGGGCGCGGTTGACGATCGCAGACGTCACCCCGACGCCCTGGTCGACGAGCTGGTTCGCGAACCAGACCGCCTCGTCGATCGTGTCGTGCCGCGGAGCAGCGACGATCACGAACGACGTCTCGGGGGCCCGGATCAACCGGACCACGTCGTCGGCACGTTCACGAAACCCGGTCTCCATCCCCGCGAAGGCCTGGAAGAACGCGACCGAATCGGCGAGCACCTCCGATCCGACGACCTTGCCGATCGCCTTGAGAATCGGTTGCGTCGCGGCGCCGATCACCTTCAGGCCACCGCGGGCCGGCAACATCAGGAGTCGGAAGAGGCGATGATCGAGAAACCTGGCGAGCACGCCCGGCGCCTCGAGGAAGTCGAGCGCGTTCCTGCTCGGTGGCGTGTCGACGATGACGAGGTCGAAGCGACCGTCGCCGTGGAGTTCGTGCAACGTTTCGGCAGCCATGTACTCCTGGGTCCCGCTCAGCGCCCCGGCGATGTTCCGGTAGAAGGGGTTGGTCAGGATCCTCTCGATCTGCTCGTCCGAGTCGGCATGGCGCCTGACCAGGCCGTCGAACGTCGCGGCCGTGTCGAGCATCATCGCCCAGAGCTCGCCACCGGGCCGCCAGTCGCCGTTACCGGTGAGTTCGATGCGCTGGGGTTCGGAAGCCAGGCCGCCCTCGAGGCCGAGCGCGTCGGCGAGTCGGCGAGCGGGGTCGATCGTCACCACGACGGCCCGCCGTCCCCGCCGAGCCGCTTCCAGTCCGAGCACCGCTGCCGTCGTCGTCTTTCCCACACCACCCGACCCGCAGCACACGATCACGGTCGACGCATCGATCACGTCGCCGTGGATCACCTCTGGTCCGACTCCGGCGGACTCCGGCGTGACGGCACCATCGAGACCGGTCATGCCGAGGCCGGGCATCCGCCGCTGAGCGCGTCGGCGAGCGCCGCGATGTCAGACGCTGTCAGCCCCGCCACGAGTCGGGCCGGGATGGTGACCTTCGGGATCGGGAGTTCGGAGGCGAGCCGCGCGATCTCGCCGGCCTCCATTGCCCGACGCGACCGACGGAACTCTGCGGCGGCCAACAACGCATCGGCAACGTCGTCGTCGAGGCCGGCGACGGCACGCCGCGAGTCCGATGCGTCGGGAAGTGGATCACCCACGTCCACCGCATTGACGACGACCGGGCCGAGTTGCACACCGACTTCGTCCTCGAGGGCGAAGGCGGTCTCGACCACCTCGTTGACGGGTGTCGTCTCGGGCAACGTGACGAGCACCACCTGGCAGCGCTCGGGGTCGTGCAGGAGTTCGAGCACGTCATCGGCCTGCTGACGCACCGGCCCGCTGCTCACGGCGTCGGCCAGCCCTGCCGCCGACGTCAGAAAGGTGATCGCATGACCTGCTGCGGGCCCGTCGACCACGATGACGTCGTAGTCCCCCGAGCGTTCGAGTTGTTTGATCTTGCCGAGCACGACGATGTCGTCGATTCCGGGAGCTGCAGTGCCGACGACGTCGATGACGCCCGTGCGGTTCAGCCGTTTGGCGATGCGGGCAAACCCGTGATCGCGGAGGTACTCGTCGAGCGCGTCGGGTGCCGAGATCGCGAGGACCTCGACATCGGGAAGCAACTCGGCCAAGGCGGGCTTGCCGTCCAACTCGATCGCGAGGACGCGTCGTCCGGCATCTGCTGCGGCGCGGGCGATCACAGCCGTTACCGTGGTCTTCCCCACACCACCCTTGCCCGCCACCACGACAACGCGGGCAGCAGTCAACGACTGCAGCGGGAACTCGCTCTCTGGAGGCACCTGTGCGAAGACTAGCGATCGGCATGCTCACGCTGGTGGCCGGGCTCACATTGATCGGTCCGAGCGTCCAGGCCCAGAGCGACTCCGACACTGCCGAGAGCCCCCGCCGCATCGACGTGCTGCAGGTCAGCGGCTACTTCGATCCGATCCTCGTCGACGCCATCGACGAGGCGATCGACCGTGCCGAGCGCGATCGTTCCCAGGCGCTCATCCTGCAGGTCAACAGCGACGGCACCGTGGTCGACGACGACGTCATCGAGGACCTGCTCGTCCGTGTCGCCACGGCCCCCATCCCGATCGGCATCTGGGTCGGGCCGAGCGGCGCTCGCTTCTACGGCACCGCGGCACAACTCCTCGCCGTGGCCGACGTGACCGGGATGGCCCCGGGGGCTCGCGTCGGATACATCGGAGTTCCGCTCGATCCGGCGGGACTCCCGGATGGAGTGAGCGTCGACTTCGGTGTGGCGGAGGAGCGCCTCCGCAACGGCTCGGTGGGCCTGTCCGACGCCCGCTCACTCGCGGTGTTCAAGCAGCGCATCGACGACGAGGGCATTCCGACGATCACCAACATGGTGGCGGCGATGGACGGGTACGAGGAGAACGGCGTCGTGCTGGTCACGACCGAACTCGTGGTGCTCGATGACGGCTCGACTCGGTTCGACACCGTGTCGGTCGTGCGGTTCGCGAAGCTGACGCTCGTCGACCAGCTGTTCCACACGGTCGCCAGTCCCCCCGTCGCCTACCTGCTCCTGCTCACCGGGCTCGCGCTGCTGATCTTCGAGTTCTTCACCGCCGGCGTCGGCATCGCCGGAGCCGTCGGCGCGGTGTGCACCGTGCTCGCCTTCACCGGTCTGGCAGTGCTGCCGACACGGACCTGGGCGCTCGCGCTGATCATGTTGGCCATGGTCGCGTTCGCGATCGACGTGCAGGTCGGAATCCCGCGCTTCTGGACCGGTGTGGGGATCGTGCTGACGATGATCGGGAGTTGGTTCCTCTTCGAGGCGGTTCCCGGCTCGTCGATGCGTCCTTCGTGGCTCGCGCTGATCGCGGGAATCGGCGGCATCGCGCTGACGTTCATCGTCGGAATGCCCTCGATGGTGCGGACCCGCTTCGCAACGCCGACGATCGGACGCGAGTGGATGATCGGCCAGGAGGGCAGCGCGCTCGAAGCCATCGATCCCGACGGCCTGGTCACCGTCGGCTCGGCCACCTGGCGGGCGCGCACGAACCGGGC
>JBGSII010000497.1:0-2143 GCA_041742555.1 Ilumatobacteraceae bacterium | reverse complement strand
GGTAGCGTGGTGCGGCGGACGCCGGTCGGCGGGCGCCGGACGAGACGATGACCGAGCCACCCGCCACTCCCCCCGCCACCGTGCAGCCCACCCATCCGCGGTGGCTGCTCCCCGTGATCGGTGGGCTCATCCTGTCCCTGGTGGCGGCCAGCAACATCGGCAACGCCGTGTGGGCCGGGTGGGTGGAGACCAACCCGCTGGGGCTGATCGCCCTGAACTCGTCCAACAAGTACCTGTTGGCCACGTCGATCAACACCGAGCCGGTGCCGTTCGTGACCATCGCCATGCTGCGGCTCCTGGCCCCGGACCCGCTCTTCTACGCCATCGGCTACCTGTACGGGCCCCGGGCGCTGCACTGGGCCCGCAACGTGTTCCCGGGCAGCGAGCCGCTGCTGGAGCAGGCCCAGACCGACGACGGCGCCATCCGGAAGGTCCTGAACGTCCTGGTGGTCGTCGCCCCCAACAACCTCGTGTGCCTGCTGGCGGGGGTGACCCGGTTCCCGATCCCCCGCTTCGTCGTCCTGAACGTGGCCGGGACGATCGGCCGGATCCTCCTCATGCGTTGGCTCGGCCTGCTGTTCGAGGACCAGATCGAGGACCTGCTCGACGTCGTGGCCCGCTACCAGCGTTGGTTCCTGCTGGGCTCGGTCGCGCTGGTCCTGGCCTACGTGGCTTGGCAGGCCCTGGGCCGACGGGGCCTGATCGGCGGTGTGGAGGAGCTCGAGGAGGAACTCGGCGACGAGTGACCGTCCTCCCGGCGCGACGTCGGGGTCCGCCGCGACCGGAACGGTCGTTCTCGCGCCGGTCTCGGCCCTGGGGTGGGGATCTAGATGTACCCGGCCAGGACGTTGGTGACATCTGAGGGGTGACGCGAGAAGACCTCCGGGGCACTGTGGAGATTGCCGTCTTCACACACACCGGAGGTCTTCGTGTCTCACCGTAACGCCCGTCTGACCGTGCACGGGCGCCGCCTGCTCGTCCACCGCATCCGCGTCGAGGGAGCACCCGTTGCTCACGTGGCGAAAGCGATGGGGATCTCTCGCCAGTGCGCTCACCGCTGGGTGAAGCGTTGGGATGGCGAGGGTGATGCCGGCCTGTTCGACCGGTCCTCACGACCACATTCGATGCCGACCCGGACCAACGTCGAGGTCGAAGCCCAGGTCCTCGCCGCCAGGGTCGAGCATCGCCGTGGCCAGGACTGGCTCGGCGCCGAGCTCGGTGTCCCGGCCCGCACGGTGAGCCGCATCCTGCGACGACACGACGTCCCGCTCCTGGTCGAGTGCGACCCGCTCACCGGTGAAGTCATCCGGGCCTCGAAGACGACCGCGGTGCGCTACGAACGCGACCGTCCTGGCGAGCTCATCCACATGGACGTCAAGAAGATCGGCCGGATCCCCGACGGCGGCGGCTGGCGAGCCCACGGCCGCAAGCTGGGCTCCACCGCCGCCAAGAAGAAGGCCCGCATCGGGTTCGACTACGTGCACTCCGCAGTCGATGACCACTCCCGCTACGCCTACTCCGAGATCCTCCCCGACGAGAAGGGCGACACCTGCACCGCGTTCTTCCAACGGGCACTCGCACACTTCGCCACCGTCGGCATCACCGTCGAACGGGTCATGACCGACAACCACTGGTGCTACACCCACTCGCGCTCACTCGCCGAGCTGCTCGAGACCCACGGGATCACCCACAAGCTGATCCGACCGCACTGCTCCTGGCAGAACGGCAAGGTCGAACGATTCAACCGGACCCTGCAAACCGAGTGGGCCTACCGCCAGGTCTTCACCACCAACGACGAACGATCCGACGCCCTTGCCCCATGGCTCGACGACTACAACACTCGCCGACGGCACAGCGCCCTCGAAGGACTCCCGCCGATCAGCCGCCTGTCACCAACCTGACGGCCGGGTACATCTAGAGGCCCAGGAGCTCGTCGAGGCCGACGGTGACACCGGGCCGATCCGCCACCTGCTTGACGGCCAGCAGCACGCCGGGCATGAAGCTGGTGCGGTCGATCGAGTCGTGGCGGATGCTCAGCGTCTGGCCCGTCGTGCCCAGCAGCACCTCCTGGTGGGCGACCAGGCCCCGGAGGCGCACCGAGTGCACCCGGATGTCGCCCGGACCCGGAGCTCCCCGGGCCCCG
>JBGSII010000496.1:0-29690 GCA_041742555.1 Ilumatobacteraceae bacterium | reverse complement strand
ATCGCCATCAACGTCGACGCCGCCTGTTCGCCACCGGTCGGTGCCAGCACGACACGCAACCCGGGGTTCACCTCAGCTGCGTGCTCGGCGAGCACCCCGTTCGGGTCCGCCATGTGACGTAGTGCCCCGGCGACCCTGATGAGCCCGGGTTCGCCGATCGGGCCCACCCAACACTCGACATCACCGCCAGCCGGATCGAGCTCCACGGCGATCGCGTCCATGACCGCAGCGGCCCCGATGGCCAGCGTCGTCACCCCCGGCGACCCTTTGGCACTCACCAGTCCAAGTCGCATCGTCAGTCCCCCAGCACCACGATCGTGACCCGGCGGTCTGCGGCGGCCGCAGAAACTCGGGCGGCCTCGGACCGAGCGACGACGACCTCGACGGGCCGGTCCCCGCTCGACGACACCTCGCCACCAATCCCGGCGATCCACCCGGGTACTTCAGTAACGGTGCCGTTGGTACCGGCAGCCGGCCGGATGACGACCGATACCGCAGCTCCACGGGTCATGCCCGTTGTCGGCGAATCACCTGGCCCGACCAACACGCCCACGATCGCCTCGGCGGCCGTCACGAGTCGATCACCGGCGGGCAACAACTGCCCGTCGACGAGCAGGCCGCCGGCCACGATGTCGGTCGAGGCGACCCGCCCCACCAAGTCGTCGAGGCGCGATGCAGGGATCGAGGCAACGTCGGTGTCCTCGCCGATGGTGACGACTCTGAGGTCGCTCCGCTCGATCACGTCGAACCTCCCGATGTCGGACGCGACGGCCAGCACCTCGACACGGTCGTCGGCGGAGAGGTAGAGCGAGGCGAACAGCCATCCGCCGACCACCGCAGCGAACACCCCTCCACCGATGCGGCCCCATCGCCGTCGTACCGGGTCCTTCTTCTGGCCAGCAACCGTCGCCTGCCGTGCAGCTCGGTTTGCCGAGTCCGTAGATCCCGCTCCGTTGCGGCGAGTCATCGTCGTACTCATGGTGTCTCCCCACCTTCGATCACGGTCTGAACCTCCGCGACTGGCCGCGCCACATCGGTCGAGCGCGTCACCGCCGCAAGTGACCCAGACGCACCCGTCGTTGCCGTCCACGAGATCGACCACGACACCGACGCCTGCCCGGGCCAAGCCGATGGACGATCGTTTGCTCCGGTACGGGTCGTGTAGGTCCAGGCGCACGCGCCTGGCGCGTCCGCTTGGGTCTCGGGCGTTCCAGCGCTCGCTGTGAAGCGAGTTCCCGAGCCGGCACATTGCACCGTCTGTGCGCCCGGCTCGCCCGGCCGGAACGTCAGCTGAGGAGTAGCGGTGACGGTCACGCACAGCCCACCGGCGCACTCGGTCTCGGTCACGACGCCGGTCCAGTTCACGACGGCGACGAACACCGGAACGCCGATGATTGACGCGGTGCCCGCTGGTGGTGATGACTCGACGACGGGTTGCGGCAGTTCGCCGACCAGTCGGCCTCGTGCGATGGTGGCCAGCGTTCCGGGTGTGGCTGCGATCACCCACCGAAAGTTGAAGGTCGTTCGGCCATCGGCGCACTCCCAGGATTGCCACACGACGTCAACGCCTTCCGGCGGGCGCTCGAGTCCGAAGTCGGGGAAGATCGTGGGATCCTCACCGAGGTCTTCAGACAGGTTGACCCAGTAGCACTCGGGGGGCGGACCACCACCCGAGCCGCCAGGGGTGCCTGGGGTGCCGGGGGTCGGCACGTCCCACTCGATGCAGTAGCCACGGGGTGACCACTCGACGCACTGGGTCACGTCCTGAGCCATTGCCGCCGTGGCCGGGGTCACCAACAGACCGACTGTGGCGCCGATGGCAGCGACGCACGTGCGCGTTCGCATCACGAGTCCCCGGGCCGCGGGCAGTCATCGGGCGGTGCCTCGGTCAGATCACGAAGGAGCCACTCGTCACCTACTCGCACGACGACAACCTCGCCACCGTTGACGCCGCCTTGCGACTCGAGCACCGCCCCGGTGCTGTCGACGATCTGGATCGAGGTGACGGTGCACACCATCGCCACCGCCTCGGTCTCGCTGCGAAGCTCGACCGATTGCACAGTTGAGTCGTACATCGCGCCACGTGGCCCGGCGCGGTAGAAGCGGCCAGCGGCGGCCTCGCTCGCCCAGAATCCGAGTGCCCCGGTCGCAAATGTGCTGTCTTCAGGGAAGAGAGCCAAGTAGCGGCCGACCAGTGCGTCGTCGACGTTCGAAGCGACGCTCGGATTGGTAAGGATCTCGGCGACCACCGCGTCGTACGAGTCGACGAGCTGCTCGATGGTTGGTTGGAGGCTCTCGCTGGTGACGACCGTGCTCGGTGGCGACGTCGAGGGTGCCGCGCTGGTTGACGGAGCGTTCGTTGTTGGTGTCGGCGTCGAACTCGGAGCAACCGTCGAGGATGGCGGTGAGCTGGATGCGGCGGTCGTGTTCGGCGGCTGCGAGTCGGTCGTCGGCCCGGCCGCGCCGTCACCCGAGCATCCGCTTGCCAACACGCCGGCCGTCAGCACGATCGCAATCAATCGATCTCTCACCACGGAACCATCACCCCCACGACGAAGCCGAGCGCGAGGCCCGGCACGAACGGAATGGTCGGCTGTGCTGACGTGAGATGCCGACGAGTCCCACTCGCGATCACGGCGACGCAGCCGCCGATCACGCACGCCACGAGGATCATGACTGCGCCGGCACGCCACGAGACAGCGGCAGCGGCAGCGAAGGCAACGACGGTGACCTTCACGTCACCGAACGCGATCGCCCCGGGCAGCCCAACCCACAGCGCGCCGAGCACGATTGCGACGACGGCTGCGCCTACGAGGGCGCGGAGCAGTGGACTCCACTCGTCTTGCCACCACGCAGCGCCGATCAGGCTCGTCGCAGTCAGACCTGCGAGCACCCTCACTTGCGTCGCGGGGAGCCGGTGGGACGTCGCGTCCGTGGTTGCGAGGGCGGCAAGCCCGACGCCAGCGACGAGGGAACTCAGGACGGGTGTGTGGGGTCCTGTGTTCAGGATGAGAACCGCAGCGATCAAAGGCGCGGCGGCCGAGGCCCCACGAGGCGCGACGGTCGTACCGCCGGCGGGCCGGGATGGTCAGCGCTTGGCCGATTCCCATCTCTGGCCCCTGGGCAACTGGACAGATCGATGCGCCCGGAGGGCGCGTCGGGCGGAGGCGTGGTGCTTGCACACCATGGAACCCACCCCGCTCAGGTGCGGAGCGCGACAACTCGGTCGAAGGAGCCGGTGACCAGGCCGCGGAAGACTGACGAACTGTCCCCGCAGTCCAAGGACTGCACCCCGATCGAGTTGGCTGAGCATCGTCGCCCTTCCCCCATCCCGACCGCCGCAGGAGCGGCAGCTGCGACGAATAGTACTGCACAAAACTGCGGGCGCAAGAAAAGTGCTGAGCAGGTAATTCCTGCACCCGGGCCGCTTCGCCTATGGTGGTCCCGATGACCTACGCCGCAGATGGGCAGCGGCGACGGGGTCGCCCGCCGCGAATCAGCCGCGACGACATCGTCGATGCTGCCTGCGAACTCGGAATCGAGAACCTGACCATGGCCGCCGTGGCCGAGCGCCTCGGCGTCACTCATCAATCCTTGTACGGCTGGGTGCAGGATCGCGATGAGCTGATCGACCTGGTGTCGGATCGCCTGATCCGACGTCTAGAGATCTTCCCGCCCGCCGACCCCGAAGACTGGCGAGACTCTCTCCGTTCCTACGCCAACGGCCTACGCCACCTCGCCGAGGAGATGCCCGGCTTTGCGGCTGCAGGCCTCGGCCGGTTCCGGACCTCGGAGGGGTACGTGAACATCAACGCCGATGTCGTGGGGGTGCTCAACGGCGTCGGTTTCGAGTCGTCGATGGCGCAGCGGATCTTCGACACCTTGAACACGACTCTCCTCGGTTGGATCTGCCGCGAGGACGCCTTTCGAGACGGCCGAATCGCAGCGGCAGCCGGTGCGGCAAGCAATTCCGAGCCAGGTTCGCGTCGGCCCTCGGCGGTCGTCCTAGCGTTGGACGAGTTGAGGTCCGACTCAGACGAGCGGTTCGAGTTCTACCTACACACCCTGTTGGCGGGGTTACCTGACCCTGTACCGGTCGTATCCCGTGACCTCGTTGTCGACGTGCGAGTCGACCTGCAGATCGCATCGGCGGCCGTCGCCGGCTTCTGACCTCGTGACCCTGTCAGGGGGTCGTGCTAATCTGTTTCTTGCGACACGGAACGACGTGGTCGTCCCGCCGTTCGGCTTCAGCCGAACGGAAGGCAACGCAGGCCATGTTGGGCCTGTACGCCGCAGGGACTGCCGCTGACCGCCGTTGCCGCCTTCCGAAACGCCGAGGCTCGCCTTGGACATCCGGGAGGGGGATACGCGACGGGTCTTCGCCCCGAGCTCCCCAGCACTTACTGGCAGAGAGCTCGAGAGGAGCGAAATGAACCCGATCCCCCTTGTCGACGAGTCCCGGCTCATCGAACTGATCAACACCCCATCGACCCTTCAACGTCGATGGGACGAACGCGCCGCATGCGCCGAGACGCGCGGCGGTTTCGAGACCTACTTCCCCGAGGACGGTGCGCCGTCGATCGCTGCGCTTGCACGTTGCATGGGCTGCCCGGTGGCGCACGAGTGCCTGGCCACCGCTCTCATCTACGAGGCGACCGACGGCTACCGGCACGGCTGGTGGGGCGGCTTCGGCCCGGACGAGCGTGAGCACGTCGCACAGCGGCTCGGCATCGCTGTCGGGGTTCGTGCCGTCGCACCGGAGGAGCCCGCCGACCTCGCACGGCACCTCCGTGCATCCAACTACACGATCCCCGCGATCGCAGCCGAGCTCGGATGCACCGAGCGCACCGTCTACCGCTACCTCGCCAAGTTCGCGGCGTAGTCCGAGGAGGAACGACCATGGCCAAGACCATCGATGAGACCCTGCTCCCCCGACCGCCGCAGGTGATCGACGTGCCCGCGCTGGCGCCGGCGATTCGCCGTGCAGCGGATCGTTTGCAAGAGCAGTTCAACCTCTCCCCCGAAGCGGCCGAAGCCTTCGCCTCGGCGGCAGTCGACCCCGCAGAGATCCGTAAGGCTGCTGACAACCCCGAGCAGCTCTATGTCCCAGGCGGAACGCTGTTGGGGCTGCGTACGAGAGTGTGGACGCGTCGGGCGATGCCCGACCCGAGGAACCCGAGGGTGGGTCCGGCCCGCCGCCATCCGATCGCAGTGACCCCAGGCTCGATCGAGGAGGCCCACTTCCGACCGATTCCCGAGCCGGACCCGGCACCAGATGAGCACCCCGAGCTCCAGCTCTCCATCGAGAGCCGGGAGCACCTTGCGTGGGCTTCGGTGATCGCCAAGAAGTTCATCCTGAAGGACAACGACTGGCGCATGTCGATTCGAAACCAAGGAGTGATGACGGAGGTTTGGCTCTCGGCGGTGACGCTTCTGCACGGCGACGGCACCGCTCCCGTGACTGTCCCGGTGACGTCGGAGGGCAGCAGCCGGCTCGTGGCTTGCCACGACATCCTCGACATCAGGTCTGCTGACGTGCCGTACTCGCGCGACGACCGGAGCCTTCGATCGATCATCCGCTCGTTGAACGATGTGGTCGAGAGCGGGCCTACCCCAGAACAGGCCGAGGCTCTGCGGTGCGAGACCATCCCGGCCCTCCTGCTCGTTGGTTTTGAGCCACATCCGGGCTCAACGATGACGTTCGCCACCGCGGTGAGGTCTCTTGTCGCGCTGCGCCACGTCGAACCCCCGAAACCGTGGACCGACGCCGCAAAGATGGGTGCGATCGCTGATGCAGTCCTCGAGGCGCTGACTGATCAAGGTCTGCTTCGCGAGGACGAGGAACTGTGGTTGCTTGGTGCGCTGACGCCGCAGGAAGCCGCAGGCAGGGGCTTCTCGGCCGACCCCGCAGTGCGTGCGGCGAGCATCGTCCGGCTGTTGACCGACACGGACCCGACGGTTCACCAGACCATCCGGGTTGCGATCACAGGACAGACGACAAAGCAACGGATCACGAACAAGTTCAAGCTCGAGATCGCCGCTGCACTGATCCTGCGAGCGGTCAACGGGACGGACGAGCACCAGAAGGTTTCGGACATCTACCGAGCTCTCCAGACCGGGTTCTCGGACACCCTCGCTTCCGAGAAGTGGAAGGCGTCCTATCGACCGACTGAGGATGTCGTCGAGGAGGCGCTTCGCTCTCTCGCTGCCGGCACCGAGAACAGCCCTGCCTCATTCGAACTGGCGGCGAGGGCGGCGTACCCACTCGTGGTGAGCCGCCAGCTGCTGCCAGATCGAGGGACCAAGAACAACACACAAGTCGACCGACGCCAACCCAGCGCCGTCATCGATCGGATGCGAACGAACGAATGGGGCATTCGCCAGCTCGGCCGAGCGCTCCTCGACCACGAGGCCGGCCGCCCGATCAGTGCCGTCTCGGTGGACGGATCGCCGCTCCGCAACGACGGAGACAGCGAGCACTTGGTGACGGACAATTGGCTGAGAACGACGTTCCCTCCTCCCGGCCGTCCTGTGGCGCCCGCAGCGCCGGACACCGCTCACGAGAAGTACCTAGAAGCGCTCGCCAAGCTCGGTGAAGCAATGGATGACGTCGACCGGGCGGTCCGCCGACTGGTCGCCGTCGAGGGTGTTGATGGTCGACCGCTCATCGACACCGAGGGCGTCGATCCAGCCGACGCTGACGCATGGATGGCTGATGTGATGAAGCTCATGCAGCACATCCCGGTCTGGCGAAACACTCACGTCTCCCGGCATGGCGCGGCATCCTCCACGCGTGGCAAGTCGTGGGACACCGACCCAGACGAGGACACCGATGCCGAGGACGACGACAACGGATCCGACGATGGATGGGAGGACGCGGAGTGACCGTCGCGACCGTCCCGATGGAATGCGCCTACGGTGAGACCATGGTGGAAGAGCTCTCGATGTGGCCAGATGCGGGAGTTTCGCTCATCGACGAACTTGCCGTGTCGAGAGGTCGGTTCGCCCTCATCGCTGGACCTCACGCGGAAACCGAAGTGACAGTCTCTCGACTCCGAGGCGATCTCGGAGTCAAGGTCGTGTCAGTCGGCCGAACGTTCTGTGATCGCCAAGGCGCTCCGTCGAGGTCAGACATCGATGAAGCACTGATGTCCGCCACGGTGCTGACCGAGATCGAAATGCTGTTCTCGCCGGCGCTGCACCTGCCCGTGCTCGCGTTCCTTGCTCAGCGAAGCCGAGAGCGTCCGACGATCGCGGTGTGGCCTGGGGCTGTTTCGCAGGGTCGTGCGACCTACAGCGCACCCGGAAGGTCCGACTTCCAGGACGACGCGATCACTAACGCCGTCATCGTCCGCCCTTTGCCAACCCGTTTCCCCGACGAAGTGCCATTCGAGATCGAGAGGATCTTCCGGTGAAGTACGCCGATCTGCTCCAACCAGCCGAACCGCTCGAGACGGTCAAACAGATTCGGGAGTCGGGCACACTCGAGAACGCCCGTCGCGACGTCGGCACGTTCGTCATCTCGGATCGAATGGCCGATCAGATGACAAATCTCATCATCCCGGCACTGCGGTTCGATGCCATCGGTGACACGAAGAAGAAGGGCATCTTCGTCGTTGCCACGTACGGGACCGGCAAGACCCACTTGATGTCCACTATCGCTGGTGTCGCAGAGCACGCCGACCTTCGTGATCTGCTCCAGCATCCTGGTGTGGCGTCGTCGGCAGAGAGCATCGCGGGCCAGTTCAAGGTCGTCCGGTTCGACATCGGTGCCACGACGCTTCCGCTCCGTGACATCGTCGCGACAGAGCTTCACCGGGGACTTGCTGCGATGGGGGTCGACTTCGCGTTCCCGGACTGGACGACCGTAACGAACTCGAAGGACGCCTTCACCGACATGATGGCCGCGTTCGAGGTGGTGCATCCGGAGCATGGCTTGCTCTTCGTCCTCGATGAACTCCTCGACTACCTGCGCGGTCGAAAGGACGGCGAGCTCGTCCACGATCTTGCCTTCCTCCGTGAAGTCGGTGAGATCGCTGCGTCGACGCGCTTTCGACTGATCGCCGGCCTCCAAGAAGCCATCTTCGACAACCCTCGGTTCGCTGGCGTCGCGGACACTATCCGGCGCGTTCGCGATCGCTTCGAGCAGGTTCGAATCGCCAAGGAGGACGTTGCCTTCGTCGTCGAACGTCGTCTCCTCGGAAAGGATGCGACCCAGCGAGCCGCCGTTGCGACTCACCTGCAGAGCTTCGCTCCTCTGTATGAGGGCATGGCTGAGCGCATGGACGAGTTCGTTGCGTTGTTCCCCGTCCACCCCGACTACCTGCGCACGTTCAACGACATGCGGATGATCGAAAAGCGCGAGGTGCTCCGCACCGTCGAGCGTGAGGTTGCACTGCTCCGCGATGTCGACCTCCCGAGCGATAGCGCTGGGCTCATCTGCGCCGACACCTATCGGTCCCGCCTTGCCGACGACCCGTCCTCGCGAACTATCCCGGAAGTGCAATTGGTGCTCGAGAAGAGCGACGTTCTGCGAAGCAAGGTCGCTAGCTCGTTGCCCGACAAGCATTACGTGGACACCGCACTGCGCATCATCGACGGTCTCACCATCCATCGGCTCACGACGGACGACGTGAATCGGCCGATCGGCATGACGTCAGAGATGCTCCGGGACGAGCTGTGCCTGCTGCCGCCCGGGCTGCCCGAGCGCGACGCACTCTTCCTCAAGACCACCATCGACGCGATCGTGAAGAAGATCCTCACAGCAGTGAGCGGTCAGTTCCTTTCCATCGATCCCGAGAACGGCCAGATCTACCTCGATGTCACCAAGGACATCGACTACGACCAGCAGATCGAGCAGCGCGCGGACTTCCTCGACGATGAGGCGCTGGACCGGGCCTACTACCTCGCGATGGAACAGGTGCTTGGAGTCAGCGATGATCCGTACGTCGCCGGCTTCCGCATCTGGCAGTACGACCTGCCGTGGCAAATCACGAACGCCGACCGGCGGGGTTACCTGTTCATGGGGGCGCCCAACGAGCGCTCAACAGCGCAGCCACCGCGCGACTTCTACGTCTACTTCCTCCAGCCTTACGACAAGTCGATCCGATTCACGGACGAGGAGCGAGCGGATGAAGTCTTCGTGCGCCTCACCGACCCGGCTCCGGAGTTCACCTCCGCGCTTCGCCGGTACGCAGGCTCCACTGCGAAGGCGAAGGAGTCGACGCAGACGCACCGACCCATCTACGAAGACAAGGCCCGCCGCGCTCTGCAGGACATGGTGGCATGGCTCCGCTCCAACATGGCGACCGCGATGACGATCACGTACCGCGGAGACCACAAGCCGCTCGGCACGTGGCTCGCCGCAGTGCCTGGCGAGAGAACGAAGGTTCGGGACCAGATCGACGCTGTCGCATCCACTGCACTGAGTGACCACTTTGCTGCCCGCTATCCCGACTACCCAAGGTTCTCTCGTCGGATCACTCCGTCGACACTCGAGGCGGACGTTCGCGTCGCGCTCACGCAGATCGCGTCCCGCAGGCCAACTGGCGCTGGCACAGCGATCCTCACGGCGCTCGAGCTCGTCGCCGGCGATGGGACGGAGCTCCGAGCCGATGGCGTCTACGCCGCCCAGTTGGTCACCAAACTCGAATCCGCAGGTGGCAAGGTCGTGAACCGGAGTGATCTCCTACAACCGCTTGAACTCGGCGTGCCCGTTTGGGGACGGTGGCACCTGGAGCCCGTGTGGCTCATGGTGATCGCAGCGGCGCTCTGCCAGCAGGGTAAGCTGGAGATCAGCATTGATGGCCATCGAATCGATGCGCTCGGGCTTGACCGGCTGACCCGGTACGGTCCAGACCAACTCGCGACATTCGACCACCTTGCGCCGCCGAAGGCGCTCCCGGTGACGCAGCTGCGAGCGGTGGTCTCCCTGCTCGATATCTCATCGGGGGCAGTGAAGGACTCGGGCGCCGACGAGAAGCTCACGGTGGAGGTGGTGACGCGTACGAACGATCTGCTTCGCCGAACCGATGCTGCACTTCGTGCGGTCATCGACCGTGCGGAACTTTGGGGTGAGCCACTGTTCGATTTCTCCGACGACCGCGCTCGGCGTCTCGAACAACTCAAAGGCTTCCTCGGAGACCTCAAGGTTCGCGACACCCCGGGCAAGCTCAACAGCCTGAACCTCGACGACGCGTCACTTCAGCAGGCCCAGGAAGGGCGGGCGGAACTTTCCCACATCGAGGATGTCCTGGCCGCGAAGGAGAAGCTCGCCACTATCTCAGAGTACCTGCGCGAAGCCGTTGGGGTGTTCGGCGCTGGCATCGACGAGTCGAAGGATGCTCTTGCGCTGCGCAGCGACCTGGTCGAAGCGCTCGAAGCTGATCCCATCGATGGCGCGCGAATCGTCAGCCTCCGCAACGCTGGGGAGGACCTGCGCCGCCGCTTTGCCGATCTCGCATCTCGGGCATACAGACACGACCACGTCGACGCCGCAGGCGATGTGCGCAAGCGCCAGCTCCTCGAAGGGCCGGTCGCGGTGCTCGACAAGTTGCAGACCGTCTCGATCCTCGCCCCTGGACCTCTGGCAATGCTGCGCTCCGACCTCGTGGAGATCCGGTCGCTGTTCGAAATCGACGAGCAGGCGCTCAAAAAGTCGGTGCTGCTGCCGAGCCAACGTCAGCCGCGACCGATCGATGGACTCTCTGCGAACGCACGGCTCGAGGACTGCGAACGGCGGGCACATGATCTGCTGTCGTCGTGGACACACACACTGGTCGACAGTCTCAATGAGCCTGAGATGGCCGAGCAGGTCGGCTACGTCGCCGACGCCGGAGGACGGGCTCAGGTCGAAACCCTCACCAAGACGCGCAGCCTGCCCGATCCGATCGAGTCGGTCTTTATCGACGCGTTGAACCAGATCTTCAACCGCGTGGACATCCGCCACGTCTCTCCAAACGAGGTGACGTCGGCGCTCTTCCCGGATACATCGCCGGCGACGTCAGAGCAGCTCCGTGAACGGTTGGAGACTCTGATTGCGGCGCTGACAGCAGGGCTGGACGCTGAGCGTGTGCGGTTCCTTCCCAAGGAGGACGAGACCTCGTGACCGACCTCCCCACCGAACCGCATGACTGGGACATCACCGCCCACCGGCAGCGACTGTCGGGCGAGCTCGCCAGGCTTCGTGGTCAGCCCGGGGCGCCGCTCGGTGATGATGCGGACGTGGTTGCCATGTCGCTGCCGCCGTACTACACGGCATGCCCGAACCCGGACCTCTCGGCGTGGCTCGATGAGACCAAGCCAGACGGGTACGACGACCGCGACTACGTCGACCCAGGGCCGTTTACTACGGACATCTCCGAAGGAAAGTCGAACCCCTTCTACAAGGCGCACTCGTACCCGACCAAGGTTCCGCACCCAGCGATCATGCGGTTCCTGCTCCACTACACAGAGCCAGGCGACGTCGTGCTCGACGGCTTCTGTGGCACCGGCATGACCGGCGTCGCTGCCCAGGCGTGTGGCATGCCCCCGAACGACCTTCGGCGAACGATCGAAGACGAGATGGGCGATGTCCGGTGGGGGCGTCGGCGCGCCGTGCTGTCCGATCTGTCGCCATCTGCAACCTTCATCGCGGCCGGCATGAACTTGCCGGTCGATGCCCGTCAGTTCGACCATCGATCGGCCGAGATCCTCGAGCAGTTCGAGGCCGAGTGGGGCTGGATGTACAAGACCACCGACGACCGGGGTCGGGAGCGCACCATCGACTACACCGTCTGGTCAGAGGTGTTCACCTGCCCGTCATGCGCTTCGCCCGTCGTCTACTACGACGCTGCATTCGACACGGCGACCATGGCCGTCAAGGACACGTTTCGTTGTGAGGCATGCGGAGTGGAGCTCTCCAAGAGCCGTGCCCTGCCGAGGAAGGTCGAAGTCCGCAGCGTCGCCGGCGATGTCGAGACACGCATTGAGCAGCGCCCGGTGGCGATCCAATACAGAGACGGGAAGGCAAAGAAGTTCAAACAATTGGATGAAGGAGATCAAGCTGTTCTTCGGAGGGTGTCAGCGATCGCGCTCGGCAGCCCGGCGCCGCTCAACCCCCTGCCGTTCATGCACATGACGCACGAACGCGCTCCTCTTCCGGGCAAAGGCTTCACGCGAGTGCATCACTTTTGGGGGAATCGTGCGCTCGTCTCGTTGTCCACGCTTATGGAGCTGGCAAACCATGAGGAGGACCCCCTCCTGCGACATGCGCTGGTGTTCTGGATTGAGCAAGCGTTGTGGGGGATGTCCTGGCAGAACCGCTATCGCCCGGATGGCTACTCCCAGGTCAGCCAGTTTCAAAGCGGCATCTACTACATCCCGTCGCTTCGCTCGGAGACTCATCCGGTCTACAACCTGGCTGGCAGCTCACCCACGAGGGGGAAGCGCGCCTCACTCGTCAAGACGTGGGAAGGGAGCCCAGCGCGCCTCGGACAAGTTGCGATCTCGACGGCCTCGTCGACTTCGCTCGATCTGCCGGACGCCTCGATCGACTATGTCTTTGTGGATCCCCCATTCGGCTCGAACATCTACTACGCCGACCTTGCCTACTTGACGGAGTCCTGGCACCAGGTCTGGACCAATTCCAGCGAAGAGGCGATTGTCAATCAGTCAAAGCGTGTTCCCCGGACGCTCCCGGAGTACGGACTGCTGATGGAGAGTTGCTTTCGCGAGTTCAACCGAGTGCTGAAGCCGGGCCGGTGGATGACCGTTGAGTTCTCGAACTCGTCCAACGAGGTTTGGCTCACCATCCAGCATGCTCTTGCGAGGGCTGGCTTCATCGTCGCCGACACACGAGTGTTCGACAAGGAGCATCTTTCGTATCGGCAGGTCACAGCGACGAACGCCGTGAAGCGCGATCTCGTCATCTCGGCCTACAAGCCCGCCGACGAGTTGGCAGAGCGAATTGGACCTGCGGCCGGCACACCTGACACGGCGTGGGCGTTCGTGCGTGAGCACCTGCGACACTTGCCGGCGACGGTCGAACGAGACCCGAAGGGTGACGTGCGAGTGATCCGCGAGAGGCTGCCCGATCGGCTGTATGACCGGATGGAAGCGTTCCACCTCACTCGCAATCTCACGATCCCGGTCACGGCAGCTGAGTTCTACGAAGGGCTAGCGGATCGCTTCCCGGTTCGGGACGGTATGCACTTCCTCGACGAGCAAGTGGAGGCCTACGAGCGTCAGCGAATGACGATCAAGGACCTCAAGGAAGCGCAGCTATTCATCACCGATGAGGAGTCGGCGATCCAGTGGCTTCGTCAGTTCCTAAAGAGCCGACGATCGGCGCAACCCTATGCCGCGGTCCAGCCGGAGTTCTTCCGCGAGGTGCAGGCGGGCCTTCCGGATTGGGAAGATGCCCCGGATCTGAAGGTACTCCTCGAACGGTCGTGTCTCCAGGACGACGAGGGGCGCTGGTACGTACCCGACCCGAAGAAGGAGGCCGACCTCGAGAAGCTTCGGAAGCGCGAACGACTGAAGGAGTTCGCCACCTACGCGACCGGGAAGGGTGCCATGAAGCACTTCAGCCTCGCAGCCGTTCGCGCCGGCTTCTCCGACGCATGGGAGCGGCGTGACTTCGCGGCCATCGTCACCGTGGGTAGACGGCTTCCGACCGAGGCGTTCACACAGGACGAGCGGCTCCTCTTCTATCTCGACAACGCCGAGCAGCTTGTTGGCTGACGTGGAGACGGCATGGTGGCCGAAACGGGGCGAGGCCGTCACGATCCTGGAGACCGAAGAGCTCTGGGGACGTTCGATCGCAACCGTGGTGGTGCCATCGCTCGGCCGGGTCGAGCGCGTCCTCTCATCTGACCTCGCTCCCATAGTCGATCGGGTGTGGAGCACCGACGAGGTCGTGTGGCGGGCGGCGACCGGGCTGACGTGGCGATCGATGGCCGAGGGCGAACCCCTCGCGGTTGCTGCCGGCGGCGTCGAGCCCCTCCCTCACCAGCTAGCAGTGCTCGACCGCGCAATGGCGGCTGAGCCGCTTCGGCTGCTACTCGCCGATGAGGTTGGTCTCGGCAAGACGATCGAGGCCGGGCTCGTCATCAGCGAGCTCAAAGCCCGCGGTCTGGTCCGCAGGGTCCTCGTGGTCGCTCCGAAAGGTGTGCAGCTGCAGTGGGTGGCTGAGATGGCAGATCGATTCGGTGAGGAGTTCGTCCTCGTGGGCGCTGGTGGCGTGCCGATCGACTCGGGGATCAACCCTTGGCGCTCGTTCGACCGGGTGGTTTGTTCGATCGACGCGGTCAAGCCCATCCGCAATCGATCGGGATGGACGTCGGATCGGATCGCTGCGTACAACGATCAACGCATGCATGCCGTCGTCAACGCCGGTTGGGATCTGGTCGTGATCGACGAAGCCCATCACGTCGCGGGCTCGAGCGAGGACGTCGCTCGGCACCAGCTGGGACGGCACATCGCCAACGCAACACCGAGACTGCTGTTGCTCACCGCGACGCCGCACTCCGGAAAGTCCGATGCCTTCGCTCGCCTCCTAGGTCTGCTGGACGATCGGTTCCTCTGCGGCCAGCCGATCGACCGGTCCAGCGTCGCGCCCCTCGTCGTACGAACCGAGAAGCGGCATGCGATCGACAACGATGGCAACCCGCTCTTCCGGCCGCGGACCACGTTGCTGGCTACCGTGCCCTACGCGGATCGCGCCGTCGAACGATCTCTCTACGACGCCGTCACCGACTACGTACGTCATGGCTATCGGCGCGCTCGCTCGGAGCGCCGCCCGACAGTCGGTTTCCTCGTGCTGTTGATGCAGCGCCTCGTTTCCTCGAGCACCGCCGCAATCCTCTCCGCGATGGAGCGACGGCTCATTGCCGTTGCAACCGAAGGCCAACAACTTCGGCTCTTCAGCGATCGAATGGGCGAGTGGGGAGACCTCACCGGTGAGGAGCAACTCGCAGTCCTTGCCGAGGCACAGGGCGCTGCGTGGGGTGACGAGCGCGCCGAAGTCGAGCTCCTCGTCGACCTCGCTCGCCAGGCGATGGCCTCGGGGATTGACGCCAAAGCTCGGTACCTGCTGGAGATCCTCAGCCGGACCGCTCGAAGCGAGGGAGACCCGGCAGCGAAGGCTGTCGTCTTCACGGAATTCGTTCCCACTCAAGAAATGCTGCTCGACGTCCTGTCGAACGCTGGGATCAGCGCAGTTGCGATCAACGGGAGCATGTCGATCGGCGAGCGACGGGATGCACAGGTCGCCTTCAAGAACGACGTGCGAGTTCTTGTGTCGACGGATGCTGGCGGGGAGGGGGTCAACCTGCAGTTCGCCCACGTGGTGGTCAACTACGACCTCCCATGGAGCCCGACGCGGATCGAACAGCGCATCGGGCGAGTCGACCGAATCGGCCAGAACCGCGACGTCGTCGCACACAACCTCGTCCTCGAGTCATCGATCGACGCTCGCGTGCTCGGAGTACTTCAGGACAAGCTCGCCGTGATCCTCGCCGAACTCGGAGTCGACAAGTCGAACGACGTTCTGGCGTCGATCGACGTTCGGCTGGATCAGCTCTACGAAACAGCGATCCTCGATCCCGACCGGCTCGCCGCCGCAGCAGACACGATCGCCAGAGAGGCACAGTCCGAGGTGGCGGAGGCCGAACCCAACCGCAGCGCAATGGGGGAGAGCGCAACGCCATCCCGCCGAAACCGCCCAAGCACCCTGCAACGGTGGCTCGAACTCACGGCGGAAGCGCGTGATCGACTGGTCAGGGACGGCCATTACTGCCCCGAGCACCTGCCTGAAGTCGTCGTCGGTGAACCTGTGCCATCGGTGCGAGGCACCACTGCCGGCTGGTGGACGATGTGGGAAATCCGCGCGGGAAGCGAACGTACGGCTGCGGCCATCTTCATTACGGACTCGGGAGCAGTGAGACCGGACCTCGCTGATCGGACTTGGTTGACGCTTGCCAACGGAGCGGAGCTGTTGCGTCCAGTCGTGCTCACGCAGCCGGACCTGGACCGGCTGAGGTCGCTTGCAGCCGACCACGCCTACCGAGACCCGCGCGGATCGACGCCATCGCTCACGCTTCGGCTCGCAGTCCGAGCTGCACCGTGAGGCGGTGGGTTCGTCAGCAAGTCGAGACGGCGCTTTCCGACCACAGCGCTCCCGTCATTGTGATTGTCGACCCCGACTCGATCGTCGATGCGACAACTGATCGTGACTCGAGTCATAGCATCGAGATCGTCGATCACTGGTGGGCGCTGCGCGCCGCCTACGAGCGGAGCGGCCGACTACGACCGAATGGGGACGAACCACTCGTGCTGGTCCTTCGGCCGCCACTCACCGCCGCCGACGTTCCATGGGATATCCAGCAGGTGTGCGAGGTCGTCTCCCACATCAAACTCCCAGGGGGAGTAGAGATCCAGGCCGCACTGCGCGAGCTCGACGACGACGAACTCGACGCAGCGATCGCGGCCATTAGTTCTCGCCGAGACGATCCCGCACGCGGAATCCTTCACTCCGTCACGGGTATAGCGCTGCGGGACGAGCACGTCGGCCTACCCGACCAACTGCGTCTGGCTGTGCGACTCGTCTTGCGGAAGGGAGTGTCGCCGGCCCTTGCGCGTCTCGGGCAACGCTGGGTCACGGACGCGACTCTGGTCGGCCTTTTGGAGTCGCCACCTGATCCGAGCCCGCTGCAGCTTCGCTGGCAGAACTTCCTGGCCGGACTGCAAGACGAATGGCACGGAGTCTTTGGTCAGACCAAACCCGAGATGACCGTGCTCTTCGCCACGCACCTTCTTGAACCAGCGCTGGCTCCGGATGAGGGCGATCCATGGACGCGCGTCGGCATCCGCCTTCCGTCAGACGAAGAGCGGGCGTTGGACCTGCTGGCGGCGCCCCCCGACGTTTCTGGCCGCACCGTTCAGGGGTGGATCGATGCTGCGCTGTGGTGGGGTGATGTTCGCCGCATGACCGCGCGCGGGAGCAGCGAGCTCCGTGCCGCTGCGTGGACAGCCTGGGAGCAGCTCGACGATGCCTTCGTCCCGTGGCTGCGACAGCGATACGGAACTCTGCTGACAAGCGCGTCGCCGTGGCCGGGCTCCGTGCACCGAATCGGACCGTTCCTCGCCCGCCGGGTCCGCGAGGGCAAAGCCGAACGCGTCATGTTGATCGTGCTCGATGGCCTCGGCCATGCACAGTGGTCGCACCTTCTAGAGCGGCTTGACCTTGAGACAATTGAGGCGGGATCGACGTTCGCGCTCGTTCCGACCTACACGACTGTGTCCCGTCAAGCGATCTTCGCTGGCGATCTGCCGCAGTCGTCGCCCTCAACGCTCTGGACGACTCATCCGGAGCCGACGCGTTGGCGGGAGCTCTGGGCCGGCGAAGGTATCCCTGTCACACGGGTCGAGTATCATCGTGTACGAGGTCGCCTTCCACACGATCACCTGGGACTCGGCGACGCCCAGGTCATCGGACTTGTCGTCAACGCGGTGGATGATCTCATGCATACTTCTGAACTTTTCGGCGATGCGCAGCTGCTCGCCAACCTCGACGTCTGGACTGCGAACGGATTCCTCACGGACCTCGTCGCACGCTCGACCGCAGCCGGGTTCGAGACCTGGATCACGTCTGACCATGGAAACCTCGAGTGCGTTGGCACTCGTGGGGTCTCCGAAGGTGTCGCCATTGAGGCGGCGGGAAAGCGCTTGCTGCGATACCCCAATCGCACGCTTCGGGACGCCTCCGCTGCGAGCGGCATCGTGTGGGACGACATCCCGGGAATGCCCTCGTCAGCTGAACCGCTGCTGTTTGCTGCGGGTAGGACAGCGTTCACGAAAAACCTGGTGAGCGTTAGCCACGGTGGTCTCAGCCTCGACGAGGTCATCGTTCCGCTCGCAAGGGTCTCGGCGTGAGCGCCGGCGGCAGCATCGGCATGGTGCTCGATCGAGCGCTGTCGCCCGAGGTTCTTGACGTCGCGCTACGCGTGGCTACCGAACACCGGAACGACCCGGCCGTCCGGCAGCTCCTCACGATCGCGCTGCGGGATCACGTGACGCGCCAGGAAGCGGAGAACAAGACGAGAAAGATCCTGACCCGTGTTTGGGTGGCCCCTCCAGCGGACAGTCGGCCCATGATCGAGTGGGCCATCGTCCACCAGGACGAGTTCGTCGACCGGCGCGCTCTCCACTACGGCGCCCTGCTGGCGACGTTTCCGTTCTTCGGCAGCATCGCGAGTGCAGTCGGTCGCCAGATTCGGATCGACGGCGGAGCCGACCGGGCGTCGGTGCGGGACCATGCACGGACGACCTTCGGTGAGCGTGCGTTCATCGACGCCGGGGCATCCAAGTGCCTCAGGACCCTGCGGCACTTGGGCATGCTCGATGGGCCGAACAATGGCCCCTACGGAATCGCGACGCCCGGTCAGGTGCCCTCCGCGCTCACTAGCTGGTACCTCCACGCACTCATGCTCACGCGCCAAGTGGAATCCGTAGGAGTTGGGGAGCTATCTCGCGCCCCGGAACTTGCCTTCGTGTCACTCGACCCGGGGGCGTCGTCCTACCCGCTCCTCGAGTTCCACGCCGAGAACGGCCGAACCGTCGCAATCGCCCGCAATGCGTAGCCATCCGCACCTGCAAGGATCGTCGGCTGGGAGGAGATGAGTGACTACCAGCGTGATACTCAGTGCCGGCTTTTCGAGATCGGCTGGCCTCCCGCTCACACGCGAGCTGTTCGATCAGATTCCTGCTCACAGTTCGAGGAAAGATCTGCAACGTCAGACGGACGTGTTGGCGGCATTCGAGGTCTGGCGAGCCGACCAACACGCTGGAGAAGCGAATGCCGAGCGGTGGCTGGAGCAGCTCTACAACGCCCGAGATGACCCGTTGGCGAGGATGCGATTCGGAACTGTGTGGGCCGACGCCATTCGGTTCGTCCTGCGTCGACTGACCGAATCCGCCAGCGCTACCCGGCCTTACTACTACGGGGTCGCGTCTCACAAGTGCGCCGAGACTCATCGGGCATTCTGGGAGACGGTCAGGACGACCGTCGGGCTGAACTACGTCGTCACGATGAACTACGACATCCTTGCCGAGCGTGCGCTGCACAGCCGCGGCGCTGATGGCGAGCACCACCCCGACTGGTACTACGGCGGGTTCCAGTACCGACAGATGGTGAACCAGATTCGAGACGTCTCGCGAAAGGTTGGCGACCCTGCACGGGACAGGGTCGTGCCGCTTGGTACGTCCATCCCTATCTACAAGCTTCATGGCAGCGTGAACTGGGCATGGGAGCCGCACTCTCCGTCGATGAAGATCCACAACGATGTGAGGGCCGCCTTCCGGCCCAACGAGGACCACGGTGAGCCGGCCGTGATCCCGCCCGTTCCAGAGAAGTCAATGCACCCGGAGTTCCAGCGCATCTGGCTGGAGGCTCGGAAGGTACTTGCCGCCTCCACGACTTGGATGATCTGCGGGTACAGCCTGCCGGCGTATGACTTGGCGTTGGAGCAGTTCTTTCGCGAGGCAGCAGATGAGGCACATGGACTTGAACGGGTGATCGTCATTGACCCCAATAGTCCAGAGCTGGTGGATCGATGGTCCTTCACCGGCGTCGACGTCGTGGCGTTGCCTGCACTGCAGGATGCACTGGCGAATTGGCCGTTTCGCTCGGTCGGCCCGCTGACTGACAACTGAGTCTGACGGCGCCTGGATCGTCTGCGGCGGGCTACGCATGGCGATGAGTGGGAGTCGCCGGAGACCCTGTCACACCCATTTCGCATAATGGGGGCGTGAGTCCAGTTGTGCAGTTGCCGAACCAAGCCACAGTCGATCCGTTGGGTCCCGTGTTCATTTCCTACCGTCAGTCGGACGGGACGGACACAGCCATCGCTCTGGCATGGGCACTGCGTGCGGCGGGCTTGCCAGTCTGGCATGACCAGACCGATCTACCCCCGGGCGACACCGCCACGCGACTTCGCGAGGCCCTGGTGTCAGGGCTCTCCGGAGCCATCCTGGTCATTACCCCTGACATCTCCTTGTCCGACGTCGTGCGGAACATCGAACTCCCGGCCCTCCTCGAACTCTCGTGCCACCCATCGTTCACGCTCTCGATCGTGTCGACCGTGTCGAAGGACCCCTCATCCGATGAGCTCGATTACTCAGCGCCGGATCGGCTCCTCGGCACCGCTCCGGGGACCCTGTCCGCGATCAATCAGAAGCCCGTCCGCACCGCCACAGAACGCTCGGATGTCGCGCGGGCTCAGGCACGGAGACGCATCGAGCACCTCCGTCCCGCCATCGCAGAGGCCGGCGACGAACTCGTCCTCGATGTCCAGTCGAGGGTGCCTCCGTTCGCGGCCAAGAACGACGCCCACTTGGTCATGCGTCTGCGCCCGCCGACCGACGGCCAAC
Organism: Ilumatobacteraceae bacterium; assembly: GCA_041742555.1. Lineage (GTDB taxonomy): Bacteria > Actinomycetota > Acidimicrobiia > Acidimicrobiales > Ilumatobacteraceae > Sva-07. The sequence goes on along the minus strand of JBGSII010000496.1, from coordinate 9,281 downwards.
GGCGACCCAGTCGCGAGGCGCTCGAAGATCTGCGAGATTTCCTCGGCCAGCTACCCCAACTCGTAGCCATCGGCGGCGCCGGGGGAGTCCGCATTCGCGGCGGCGCCCACCTCTCGATCGCATGCGCGATCGGCGCTGCACTGCCGACCACGCTCCTCGGCGACGTTTCGGTCGCCGATACGGCTGGCAACACCTGGTATCTCAAGGGGCAGGCACGTACCCAAGCACCGGACCGACTCATCGCGTCCATCGAACCGATCGCTCACAACCGAGAGCGCGGACCGGTTCTCGTGTATGCCGACCTGCTTCCGCAGCGCAGCGACCCCGCGTTCAGTGACCTCGTGAGGGACTCGGACTTCGCCGGAGTCGCGCACCTGCGTCCTGTCGCGGATGGCCTGCTCGACCCGAACTCCGCAGCTCGCCTCGTCGGCGAACTCACATCAGCAATCAGGGAACTCGCGGGCGATCACGCGACCACCGAGGTGCACCTACTACTCAGGTGTCCATATCCGATCGCCGTTCTCCTCGGCCGATCCCTGAACACCCTCACCGTTCACCTGTACGAATGGGAGGACTCCGACGAAGCCGACCGCAGCGGCCCTGGGTACGTCCCGTCTCTGGTGCTGCGCTCGGGTGCAGGAGGAAGTTCCATCCACCGCGTGTCCGCCCCGCCGACACCATCAACGACGGAGGCAACCTGATGGCCACACTACGAAGCCAGTTCTCGGACGCGCTCTCGAACATCGAGGTCAACGGGGCGAAGCGTCAACGCGCGATCGACGCCCACACCGAAATCCAGACCGTGTTGGCGGAAGACGAGCAGCTTCGCGAATGGGGTATCAACACTCGGCTCATCGGCTCTTACGGCCGGCACACAGCGCGATACCCCGGCAAGGACGTCGACGTCTTCGCCAGGCTCGAAGCGCTCGACACCTCCGCGATGCCCCGCACGGTCTACGAACGAGTACAGGACGTGCTCGTCGACAAGTACGGCCTTGTCGCCGAGGGCGGGCGGGCAACTCCACAGGATCGAAGCATCAAGGTCGACTTCCCGGATCCCGACGATGGCGACGTCAACCAGGCCTTCGCAGTTGATGCCGTCCCTGCAGTCAGTGACGGAGATCGATGGGCCATCCCGACGAAGGACCGCAAGCGGTGGGCCGAGAGCACCGGACGATGGGTCACCACCAACCCCGAACGATTCGGTGACCTGTCCTCCGATCTGAGCACGTCAGCGTGGTCGCCGACCGTTGCTGGCCAGAACGCTTACAAGCCGATCGTCAAACTCATGCGTCAGGCGCGCCATGTCCACCTCGGCCACCTGCGACCGGGTGGACTGTTCGTTGAGTTTGCCGTGTACGACGTCTGGTCGTCGGGCCTCGTCAGCGGCGAGGAATGGGACCCGCTCTTCGCCAGGACTCTCCGTGCAGTCGCCAATCGCTTCAACCTGGCGCCTTTGATCCCAATCGTCGATCCGGGGATGGGTACCGCAGTCGCCCCTGCCCTTGACGACGAAGTGTGGACTCACGCCGGTGCGGTGTTCGCCGGTCTCGCCGACATCGCGGACGAGGCCGTTGCGGCAGAGAAGTGTGCCGCGGCAGCGAAGTGGCGCGAGATCCTCGGGGAGAACGAACGGGGCCAAGTCTTCCCGTTGCCACCCGGGTGCGACGCACGTGGGTTCCCCATCTCCGCCATCACACCAGTTGTCGGGCTCGGTACGAACGAGGCTCGGAAGTTCGGGTGAACGGCCCCGAGACGTTCGATCCGGCGTCCCTCGAGGCGTTCACCGCTGAACTCGTTGCCGCGGGCTTCGAGCCGAGTCCCGACACCAATCGGCGAGTCTGGAAGGGACCGATTCATCCTGCGTTCGAGGGACTGACCGACGCCACACGGATGAAGGTCGTACTTCGAGACGGATGGCCAATCCAGTTCCCGTACGTGTACGTCGAGGGCCTCAACACCAATCACCTCACCGAGGACGGGTATGTCTGCCTGTGGCATGAAGGTGAAGGCTCAGGAGAATGGTGCACCCTCGGCGGGCTGTTCGATCGAATCGAACATTGGTGCGATCAGGCGAAGAACGGGTGGGATGTGAGCGGCCTTGCACGAGACGCCTACTTGAACTTCACCAAGAAGCATCCCGCAGTCGCGACGTTCGACCTCGACGAGCTACGCGCGGACCACGCCGGTGCGTGGGGTGCTCTGAACGGCGAACTCCGACACCCGTTCCACGTCGAGCTCGCTTCCGGCGCTCCGCAGAGAGCGCAGTTAGCGGGCCTGTGGTTTCACGTGGGTGCGATGGACCTTCCGCCACGGAACCTCGCCGAGCTTCGGACTGCTCTCAGTCGGGACCAGCGACGCGGGCTCGATCGAGCACTCTCACGGAGACGTCCCGTCGACGTACTCGACCGCTCCGGCGGGGTGGATCTTGTGCTGTTCCGATGGGACCGGGAACACCGGCGGCACCTACTCATCATCGCGATTGCTGGCTCCGGCGACGACAACGAGATGTACGCACTGCAAGAAGGAGCACGCGACGTGACCTCGCTACAGCTTCGGGCCGGACCTGACGCTGCTGATCTGGCCAACCGGTCGATCGCTCTGTTCGGTGCCGGCGCTCTGGGCGGTCACGCCGCCGTATGCCTCGCATCCAGCGGGCTAGGTCGCATCCGTCTCGTCGACTCGGACCAGATACTTCCCGGCAACGTCGTGCGCCACGCCGTCGGACATGTCGCTGTCGGCGTACCCAAGGTTCACGCCGTCGCTGTACGAATCGGTGAACATGCTCCTTGGACCGAGATCGACCGAGTTGCCGAGCATCCAACGAAGCCCTCTCGTCTCCGGGAGCTGATTGCCGACGTCGATCTCGTCGTTGATGCCACAGGCAATGTCGCCGCGACTTCGTCGCTGGCAGCAACGGCATCGACCATCGGCAAACCACTTGTGTCTGGCGCCTTGTTCCGCGGCGGTGGCATTGGCCGGGTGCAGCGTCAGGGAACCCCTGGTGACGTTGATCTCGCCGTCCGGGGCTCCGACGCTCGCTACCGTCTGATCCCGAGCGGAGCCGACGAGGAGGAACTGGTGGAGCCCGCCATCGGCTGCTCGGCACCGGTGAACAATGCGCCGCCCGGGTCAGTGCTTGCGTGCTCTGCGCGGATCGTCCAGGTGGCTATCGACGCGCTGACCGGGCGATGCGCCTACCCCGACGAGGTGACCGATGTCTACACAGCGCTCCCCGGGGAGCCCCCGTATGACCAACTCGGCAGCCTCCTTCAGCACGGCAACACCGTGTAGGTGCGCCCGTGCGATTCGTACTGATCACCGAGACGGCACTCGCGGAGGTGCGGGCACTCGCTGCACGCCGATACCCGTCTGAAACAGGAGGTGTCCTCGTCGGCGTCAAAACACGCCAGACCGTTTGGATCGTGGCCGCTATCGAACTGCAAGGCGAGAGCTCGTCTCGGCACTACGAAGTCCCCAAGGGAGCAACCCAGAAGGCGGTGCTGCAAGCACGGGAGCAGCTCGATCCGCGGGTCGGTTACGTCGGCGAGTGGCACTCGCACACCGACCACTCGGGGCCTAGCTCAACGGACCGCGCGATCATGCGAGCGATCGCTTGGTTCGGCACTCCTCCGACATGGCGAGGGCCATGCCTCGTGCTCGTCAGGCGGAACCACTCTGGCTACGTCGTCGATGGTTACCGTGCCTCATTTCCGCGCCTCGTCCCGATCGAACTGGTGCCAACGGGGCCTTTGCCAGACCGGACTGCGAAGTGAACAAGGTGTCGGCCCCCAGTCGGCCCGCCATGCGCTCGGCCGGCTTCGGCCTTCCTCGGCTCCGCTATGTCACACCCTTTGCCTAGGGTTTCGAGAATGGAGCAGCAGCGGGTCTGGCGACGCATAGACGCAGATCTCTTCCGCTTCACGACGACCGACGGGCGTGACCTGCACATGGCGTTGATGTCGGCGTTCGAGGACTCGGCGGTGACAGCGCCCGCCTTGGACATCGATCAGGTGCGGTGGGCGCTGACCGGGACTGGATGGGATGAGCCGTCTGACGACGCGGCGCTCCAGCGGGCCCTTACCCAGCTCACCAGTTGGGGTCTGCTGGAGGTGACGCAGAATCACGCTGCGTCGTATGCAAGCCCGGAGGACTTCGAGCGACGCAACCTGCAGTGGTCACTGACACGTCGGGGTGAGGCCGCCATCAGTGGAGTGCTGCACACGTTCGGGGAGCTGCGGAACGCGGTTGGGCTTCAGCCAGCGGTGCTCGATGCGATCGGTGACCGCCTCGGTGACTTGGCAGTCTTGCTTGAGGGCCCGGAGCGGGACGATCAGTCGGCGCGGGTCCACCTCATCCTCGCCGAGGTCGAGAACCACCTGTCGTCGTTGCTGGCCAGCGTCCGCCAGTTCAACGGGCACTTGCAGACGCTGCTGCGGGATGACGCCACTGATGACGGCGTGTTCCTGGAGGTGAAGCGACGCACGGTCATGTACCTGGAGGAGTACGCCGAGGGAGTGGAGCGACGGCATCGCCGGGTTCGGTCGGGGATCGAGCGGCTGCGTGCGCTGGGAGTGCCCGCCCTGCTTGATGTCGCGGTCGTGGGGGCGAACCTTGCGCCGACAGCGGCCGGTGATCCTCGCCCGGAATGGATCGCGGAACGACGTCGACGCTGGGCGGGGCTCGAGGAGTGGTTCGCTCCAGCCGGCGGCTCGGAGGCGCGGATCACGGGGCTGTTGCGGGTGGCGCGCACGGCGATCATCGAGTTGTTGCGTGTGCTCGAACGGCGGTGGGATCAGCGCCGCCGCGCGGCGTCGGTGGCCCATGACCTGCGACGGCTCGCTGGCTGGTTCGCGGACTGTGCCGACGACGATGAGGCTCACCGGTTGTTCGGAGTGGCGTTCGGGCTTTGGCCGGCCCGTCACGCTCATCTGTCTCCCGTGGATGGGGAGGCTCGCGACGTGCGACGGTCGTGGTCCGAGACGACTCCGGTGGAGGTGGCCCCGTCGCTGCGGACCAGCGGAAGTCTGGCAAACCGTGGTCGTGTGCGCCCGATCGCTGATCCGACGGCATTGCGAGCCGCCCGTCAACGCGAGCAGGCCGAGTCGCTCATGGCGCATCGTGCGATCCGAGCGGCGTTGGCCACCGATGGTGCGGTGCGGTTGTCGCACTTCGATCGACTTCCGGACACGGAGTTCAGCGAGCTGCTGGACTTGCTTGCCGTCGGGCTGGACGCCGAGATCGGCGCCGACGGCGCACGACGAGCGCTGTCGCTGGACGGCCAGGTCGAAGTTGTGCTGTTGGACGATGGCTGCGGCGGAGTGGCGGCGTTACGGACGGAGTCAGGCGTGCTTCACGGCCCAGACATGGTGGTCAGGATCTCGTTGACGGGCTTGTCACGCGCCACTGCTGGGGACTCGGCGGCCGCGGGAAGCCGCGGCGATGCTGCTCGGAGGTTGGTTGCCGGTGCGTAGCGATGTGTTGGCGACTGATCTCGCTGCTGAACGTTCTCGGGCGATCCGCCTGCTGCTGCGTTGGCCGATGCTCAACGCCCAGGATCAGCCTGATGGCTTCCGTGAGGTTGTTCGGCACCACGACTGGCTCATTGCGTGGTTCGACGACACGTGCGGCTGGCAGCTCATAGTTGACCCCGGTGCAGGGTTCGCCCGTCTCGGGAAGCGCGCCCGCAGCGCGAAGGTCGACGTGTCGAGACCGTTGCGGCGATCCCGCGGGGCACATCAAGCCTTCGATCGCCGTCGCTATCAGCTGTTGTGCCTCGTTGCCGCTCAGCTCGTGCAGCACCCGGTCACGACTGTCGGGCTCCTTGCTCGGGCGATCTCTGCAGAGGCGGGTCTCGACACGAGCCGGCACCGCGAACGCGTCGCCTTGGTGGACGTGCTCCGAACGTTGATCGAGTGGCAGGCGCTGCGCACGTCTGGTGGCACCGTGGACGACTTCGTGGAGACCGAGGACGCCAACGCGCTGTTGCAGGCTGACACCACACGTCTCCACCGCCTCCTCGTTAGCACGGTGGCGCCGACATCGTTGGCCGACGAGATCAGGCCGGCGGCGGCCCTGGTGTACCTCGGTGCCGAACCGCGTTATGGGCGCGGCCGTGACGCGGACGTGCACCAGGCGGGGAGCGACGACGAGCAACGGTTGCGTCGGATCCGCCACATGATCGGCCGCCGCCTTCTCGACGATCCAGTCCTCTACTCCGAGGACCTCACCGAGGAGGAGCAGAGCTACGTCGAGAACCCGGCCGGCCGGCAATGGCTCCGAAACCGCGTGGCCGAGGCCGGCTTCGAGCTGGAGGAGCGCTCCGATGGGCTGCTGGCAGTCGATCCCGATGGACTTGCCACCGATCGTCAGTTCCCCGGTCCGCACGGCAACACCCATCAGCTCGCGCTGCTGTTGGTCGACGACTTGCTGACCGGTAGCGATGGGGGGCGCCGGGATCCGGTCGAGCTCTCGCCGGTCGAACTCGAGCGTGTCGTCGACGCTGTCTTCGACCGATTCCCGAACTGGGCCCGCTCGCATCGCGATACCGACGGCCGCCGAGCCTTGGCTGCCGACGCGATCGAACTCCTCGAATCATTCGGTCTCGTACGCCGCGTGCCCGACGGAGGTGTCGTCGGCCGAGCGGCCATCGCCCGTTACAGCGTCGGAGCACCAGTGCTGAGTCGCGCACGCACCCTCTTCGACGACGATCCGACCTGCGAGTCGACGGGAGTGGAGTTCGCGTGACCACGGCGCCAGAGTCAACGGTCTCGAGCATCGCGGCCGCATCGGTCCGCGCCGATCGTTGGGTGCCGGCCAGGGCTGGGCTCGTGTCGGTGTGGCGTTACGTCGAGGAGACCTTCTGCTTCCACCAAGGGCGTCTGCTGCTGCGTGGGCCGAACGGGTCGGGCAAGTCGATGGCGCTCGAACTCTTGCTGCCGTTCCTTCTCGACGCCGACACCAGCCCGAACCGACTCACGTCAGCAGCGAAGTCCCGAGGCGGCCTGTTCGACCGAATCATGACGGGTACCGACGAGCCTTCCCGCACCGGCTTCGTGTGGGTCGAGTTCGAACGAGGCGACGCCGCGTTCACGATCGGCGCGAGGCTGCGCGCATCCCAGTCGACCCGACGAGTCGATGTCGATTACTTCACGACGACAGCTCGGGTCGGCGACGGACTCGAGCTGCTCGACGACCAACGAGTCCCGCTGTCGCTGAAGGCCCTGAAGGAGGGCCTCGCGGAGAGTGGACGGGTCTACGGAACTGCTGACGAGTACCGGACCGCTGTTCGAGAAGCGCTCTACGAAGGCTTTGGTGCGGACCGCTACGCCTCAGTCGTTACCGCACTCCTGGCACTCCGCAAGGAGAAGCTGTCGCAGAACCTCGACCTTGACAAGTTGTCCGAGGTCATGTCGGAGTCACTTCCGCCGCTTGACGATCACGACATCGCCGCGGTAGCTGAAGGATTCGAACGGCTCGATCGCCGCCGAGAGCAACTCGACGCGCTGCGCGGTGACCTCAAGGAGGTTGACCTCTTGGCGAGCCGGCAGCGCACGTATGCGCGCCAGGTCATCGCCTGGCTGGCCGACGAGGTGCGTTCTGCCGAATCTCGACGCGACACGATCACCCGCACCGCCCGCGAAGCCGCCGAGCGCCTTGCGACAGAACAGCAGCGCGCACAGGAGATCGCCGACCGAGACCGGCTGCTCGAAGCACGAATCCGAGACGCACGCGCAGAGATCAACGGTTTTAAGGACAGCGACGCCTACCGAGAAGGCTCCCGACTCCTCGAACTACGTGGACAGATCGAACAACGCCGTGTCGACGTCAAGGCTGCGGAGGGCTCCCTCGCTCGGGCCACCACGCGGGAGAGCGATGCCAAGAACGCTGTCTCCAAGGCGTCCGACACGGTCTCGGCCGCCGAGGCAAACCTCGTTCACGCCCGCCAGCAACTCGACATCGCTGCGAGCGCGGCGAACGCCGACAACGTGGCTGCACAGGCGACCGCTACGGCTGAAGGGTCCGCCGACGCAGACGATGGCGAACGTCTCATGAGCGCGCACATCGCAGCCCGCCGACAGTCGATCAAGGACGTACGTGCAGCACTCCGAGCCCACGATCAGGCGTTGCAGCAGCGAGACGCGCAGGCAGAGGCACTCGCTGACAGCGTGACCGCGCTCGACATCGCAACCGACGCCACCCGGCAGGCGCGAAACGCGCTCGACGCTGCGATTGAGACGTTCGAGCGCGATGTGCGGACCTGGGCTCGTTCGTGTCAACAGGTCTCAACAGATCGCCTCCTGGCCGCCCTTCCCGACGACCTGTCCACACCGAGCAACGTCGCTGCCGCCCTTGCCGGGATCCGCAACGACATCAGTCGCGAGCACGAACGACACGTGAGCGGGCTGCGACACGAACAACAGCAACTCGATACAGCGATGACCGACCTCGAGTTGGAACAGGAGCGCTTCGCTTCCGGGTCGGTAGTCGAACCGGTGACGCCGCCGTGGCGCACAGACCGCAACGGCCAAGCGGGTGCAGCACTCTGGCGCACCGTCGACATCGATCCCTCGGTTGTCAGCTCGGAGCTGGACGGTATCGAAGCGGCGCTGACAGCTTCCGGCCTCATCGACGCATGGATCCGCCCCGACGGTGGCGTCGATCTCGAGCGAGCCGACGTGCATCTCGTCGCTACCCCGCTTCCCGGCGAGACACTGCGTTCGATCCTCGTACCGATGAACGATGTCGGCCTGGATTCCGATCTCATCGATCGCGTCCTTCGCTCGATCCGCATTGTCGAAACCGTCCGCGGTGATCACACCGCCGACGACGGGTCATGCGACCTCGAGATCGGTCGCGACGGGTCGTTTCGTGTCGGCGCCGCAGTCGGACATGGCCGTATACAGGAGGCCGAGCTCCTCGGCGCCGAAGCACGCGAACGTCGCCGTCTCGCCCGCCTCGCGGAACTCGAGTCGCTGATCGCCGCGAACAGAGACGAGCACCGACGGTTCGGCGAACGAGTCGACACAGCCACCCGGCAATGGAACGCGGTAGCCGCCGAACTCGCCACCGCACCCGATGGACGCGGTGTCCTCAGCGCCGAACGTGACATCGTCGCCGCCGAGGCGGGCGAAGGTCAGGCCCGGAGGCAGCACACGCAGGCACGCGAGCGACTCGACTCGAGCGAACGTGCAGTACGCGACGCCCTCCGCCGACTCACCGTCGAAGCCTCTCGCCACCAGGTGCCCGCCGACCCGGCCGGGCTCGACGACCTCACCGAC
>JBGSII010000495.1:0-4440 GCA_041742555.1 Ilumatobacteraceae bacterium | reverse complement strand
CGCCCGCGTGGTCGCCGGCGGAGCGGCCCGCCGTGTGACTCGTGTCCCGCTGGCGAACGCGTTGCGTGACCGTGACGGGCAGCCGTTCGGTCGCCGCCGCGGTGAGCGGCTGGTCGTTCGTAGCCGCATCGGAGGTCTGCTCGACCGAGCCGCGCTTCGCAACCTGGTTCATCGACGGGCGCGCTCGGCGGCGATCTTCGCCGAGATCACGGCCGCGGTTGCGGCGTTGTTGATCATCGCCTCACTCGCCACGACGGTCAACGCGTTCAACGCGGCCGAGTACGAGCCGTGGACATGGACGAGCCGCACCACGACAGCCGGTGACGGGCTCGACATCGACGTCGCTGTGGTCGCCTCGGACCCCACGTCGGAGGCGGCGGTCCAGGCGATCGGAGACGTCGACGGTTGGGAGGTCGACCTTGTCGGCCTCGAGCCAGATACCGCGATGATCGACCGCACGGTCGACAGCGGTACCTGGTTGACAGGTGGAGCCGACGAGGTCGTCGTGTCGACGGGGTTCGCGGATCGTGTCGGGATGACCGTCGGCGACGACGTGGTCGTCGACACTGCCACCGGTCCGGCGACGGCTCGCGTCGTGGGGCTCCACCCGCTGCGAGGCCGAACCTTGTTCTTCGGTGCTGACGAGCTGGCGTCGCAGCTCGGCCAGCCGGGCTGGGCGAACGTCGTGTACTCCACCGCCAACGCGCCGGGCATCGATGTCGGTGTGTTGACCACGACCACGCAGCTGGCCGACCTGAGCGCCGACGACTCCGGACGGTCGGCGATCCTGTTGATCTTCGGCGCAATCGGTGCGATCGTCGTCGCCGTCGCCGGGCTCGCCGTCGCTTCAGGAGTCGCGGTGAACGTCTTCGAACGGCGTCACGAACTCGCCGCGATCCGGTCGATCGGCGGTCGATCTCGCGACGTGATGCGTGTGGTCGCGGCGGAGTTGCTCCCGCTCGCCGTGGCCGGACTCGTCGTCGGAGTGATCGCTGGATACCTCGGCAGCGACGCGATCATGACGTCGTTCGAGAACGCCGACGCCGTCGAGATCGGCCTGGTCTTCGCGGCGGGGGCGATTCCGGTCGCGGCGGTGGTCGTGCTCCTCGGCTGCCTCGTCATCGCTGGTGCAATGGTCCGTCGGATCGGCAGACGGCCACTCGCTGCGGTGCTTCGGAGTGCGACGTGACAGCGACCCCGCCGTGGGCTCCGCCCGAGGGCCGCCAATTCGGGACGGGCAAGCGCGACACTGTTCGGGTGGATCGAACCGACGGGGAAGCAGGCCTACGGTCGGTCCGCAAGGCACTCGGCTGGTGGTTCGGCCCCCTGTTCGCTCGGGAGCACGTGATCGCGTCCTGGTATCTGGCAGTCGGCGTGGCCTGGTCGCTGGTGATGTTCGTGGTCACGGCTGTCGCGATGGCGACCACCTTCGGGCTGGTGTTCGTTGCGGTGGGACTGCTGTTGGTCGTGCCCACGTTCTCCCTCGTCGAGGCGATGACGAGCGTCGAACGCCACCGAGCGGCATGGGTTGGCCGCGTGGTGGTCGCTCGTCCCTGTCGATCTCGCACGGGTGGTTGGTGGCGGGCGATGCTGTCGACGGTCACCGACCCGGAGCGCTGGCGCCAGGCCGGGTTCGTCGTGGCGTTCCTGATCGTGGCACCCGTCCTCTTCGCCGTGGCCGTGACGCCGTGGGTCATCGTCATCGTCGTGTTTGCGCGGTCGCTGGCAGACCTCGGAGGCGTCGATCTCCTCGAGCTCCTGTTGGCATTCGTGCTCCTCGGCGTCGCACCACGAATCGCGACGGCGACCGCCGGGCTCTCGACGGCGTTCGTCGCGTGGTTCCTCGGACCCGATCCTGCCGTCGAACTCGCCGGCCGGGTGGAGACCCTCGCCGCCCAGCGTGCCGAGATTCTCGAAGCGGTCGCGGCCGAGCGCCGCCGGATCGAACGCAACCTCCACGACGGCGTTCAGCAGCAACTCGTCGCGATCGGCATCGACATGGGTCGGGCGCAGGCTCGCCTCACCAGTGATCCCGCTGCAGCGGCCGAGCTCCTCGAGGCCGCCCGGGAAACGCTGCACTCGGCGATCGGCGAGATGCGCGTGATCGGACGCGGGCTGCACCCGGCCGTGCTCGACGATCGTGGCCTCGATGCAGCGCTGTCGTCGATCGTGGCGACGTCACCGATCCCGATCGCCGTCGACGTCGATCTCTCCGGGGATCTTCCCGACGACACCGCTGCCACCGCCTGGTACGTGGTCAGCGAGGCGACGGCGAACATCTTGAAGCACGCGAACGCGCGGGTCGCCTCGGTGCGGGTGGTCGAGGACTCGACTGCTCCCCGCACGATCCGAATCACGGTGCACGACGACGGGTGCGGTGGAGCCGCCGCGATGCGCGGGTCGGGTCTCGCGGGCATCCGCGCGCGGGTCGAAGGCGTCGATGGATCGTTTCGAATCGACTCACCGCCCGGCGGCCCGACCACACTTGTCGCCGTGCTTCCCGTGCCCGCAGTGTCGTCGGCAGCGCCCGAAGGACCGCGATCGTGATCGGTGACGCTGGTGGGATCCGTGCGGTGATCGCCGACGATTCGGTGTTGCTCCGCGACGGTGTCGTGCGGCTGCTCGAGGACGCCGGGATCGACGTGGTCGCGGCGGTCGGAGACGCCGACTCGCTGCTCCGATCGGTCGCTGAGACATCGCCCGACATCGCGCTGGTCGACGTGCGGATGCCGCCGACTCACACCGACGAGGGCATCAGGGCCGCCGTCGAGATCCGGCGAGCGCATCCGGGGGTGGCCGTACTCGTGCTGTCGCAGTACGTCGAGGAGCGCTACGCCGCCGAGCTCCTCGGTGGTGAGACCGCCGGTGTCGGCTACCTGCTCAAGGACCGAGTGGTCGACACCGAGGATTTCATTGCCGCAGTACGCCGGGTCGCGGCGGGTGGCAATGCGGTGGACGCCGAGGTGGTGAGCCAGATCATCGGACGCAGTGCTCGCGCGAGCGAGCTCGACCGGCTCACACCACGTGAACTCGAGGTGCTGGGGTTGATGGCACAGGGCCTGTCGAACGGCGGGATCGCGGATCGCCTCGTCGTGTCACTGGGCGCTGTCGAGAAACACATCTCGAACCTGTTCACCAAGCTCGACCTCGACCACGAACAGTCCGCGCACCGACGCGTCCTCGCCGTCCTCACCTATCTCGCCGCCCGCCCGTGAGGGCCCACTCCAGCTCGCTGCGATGAGCAAGAGGTGCCGTATACGCACGCTTCGCTCATCGCTGCTGGGGTGGATCGGGCTGCGATGAGTGAGAGGTGCCGTATGCGGTCGCTTCGCTCATCGCAGGGCCGGAGAGGACTGGGGGGTCAGGCGGTCGCGAGGGCGGCGTCGCGGCGCTCGGCGAAGCGCTTGGCGACCTTGTCGCTGGTGGCCAGGCGTTTCATCAGGCGTTCCTGGGCGGCGGCACCTTCGCCGGAGAGTCCGGAGATCTTGTCGGCACCCCACTGGCGGAGCACGACGGGGACGAGGATTTGCTCGTGGTGGATCTGCAGGTCGTAGATGCCGGCCTTGGCGATCAGCGCCGCGTGGCGATCGAAGTCCGGGATCCCGGTGCCCGGCATGGCGAAGCTGCGGACCTGCTTCTCCATGGCGATCATCATCGTGTTGGGGTCGGCCTCGATCGCCGCCGCGGCGAGGTCCCGGTAGAAGAGCTGGTGCAGGTTCTCGTCGCTGCCGACGCGCTTCATCACCTGGTAGCCGACCGGGTCGCCGAGCAGCGCGCCGGTGTTGCGGTGCGAGATTCGGGTTGCCAGCTCCTGCAACGCGAGGTAGATGAACCCCTCGTGCAGTGGCGGATCGGGAGTCTGGCCGCCTGACACCTGCGCCATGCGCGACCGTTCGAGTTCGACGGGGTCGATTGCTCTCGTCGTCATCAAGTAGCCGTAGATCGCCATCGAGTGGCGGCCTTCTTCTGCCGTCCAGCGCCGCACCCACGTGCCCCATGCACCGTCCTTGCCGAAGATGCGCTCGACCGAACGGAAGTAGTACGGCAGGTTGTCCTCCGTGAGCAGGTTGACCAGCAGGGCGCTGCGCACCTCGGGCCCGATCTCGTGACCGCCCAGATCGGCGTTCTCGGCGGACCACTGCTCGCCGACGACGTGGTCTCGGCCGCGCCCGTAGGGCACGTACTCGTGCGGAAACCACTCCTTGGTGGTCGCGAGGTGACGCTCGAGGAGCGCTTCCGCGACGGGCGTCAGCTCGTGCAGGATCTCGGACTCGTTCACCTTTGTCACCCTACCGACCAGTAGGTAGCCGATCCAGTCGGACATGTAACGATTGGTGTCTGACACCAATCGTTGCGTCAGATGCCGTCGGCTGCGGCGGCTCCGGCGGCGTCCTCCACGGACGGCGCGTGGGCGGCGGCGCGCAGGCGGGAGAACACGTC